>NZ_JBIUXX010000003.1:61834-226369 GCF_044744235.1 Pseudomonas sp. NPDC087346 | reverse complement strand
CGGAACACATCTGACCAACCAACCAGCCCACTAGGAGCTGCGGCACGCTGCGATCTTTTGACTTTTCTTAAAAAAAAATATCAAAAGATCTCTGCCTCGTTTCACTCGTGAGCTCCTACAGGTTTTGGTTCTCAGGTTGGGGTTGGCAACCATAGTCTGAATCGGGCACCGCCTAGCGGTGAGGCTTCAACTGTCAGCGTTCCACCCTGAGCTTCCAGGGCGCGGCGACTGATCGCCAAGCCCAAACCAAACCCACCAGTGGCCCGATCCCGACTGCGATCCAGTCGATAAAACGGTTCGAAAATCCGCTCGCGCTCATCATCAGGTATGCCGATGCCATCGTCATCGACCCAGATACCGCAACCGTCGGGGCAAACCTGCACGCCAATCTGAATGCGCTTTTCGCAGTAGCGCATGGCATTGCGCAGCAGGTTCTGAATAGCCCGGGCAGTCAAACGCGGATCAAGCGAAAAGCGTTCGAGTTGACCATGCAACAACACGTCGATAACGATTTCTGGCGACTCCAGTTCCTCATCGACACTGCCCAAAATGCTGTCGATGAACTCATCCAGCGACACCTCGACCTGCTCGGGCAATTGCGCCGGATTCTGCAAGCGGCTGTAGGACAACAACTCCAGAACCAACTCATCCAGCTCACGAATGTGCGCGACCAACCCTTGCAGGCGCTCTCGGCTGGCGGCCGGCAAATCATCGGACAGCGCCAATGCCAGGCCGAAATCCAGACGTGTCAGTGGCGTGCGCAGTTCGTGGGACACAGCGTTGAGCAAGTCGCGCTGCTGATTGAGCAGGTTTTCAATGTCGCCCGCCATGGTGTCGAAAACGTTGGCCAGACTACCGATGTTGGAACTCGGAGCGATTTTCGTGCGTTCGCTCAAATGGCCCTTGCCGAACCGTTCGGCTGCGCCTTTGAGCCGTTCCAGATCACGCCAGTGTGGACGCAACCACAGCAACAGGCAGGCGAGCATGGTCGCACCGATCAGCACGTTAATGCTCCAGTACAACAAATTGACGTCCATCGGGTCCGGTGGCACCACCATTTGCACAACGGAAACGTCATCCAGCGGCGTTACCGCCAGCGTGCGCCAACCCCAGTCACCAATACGTACGACGTTTTCGCCCGATTGCAGGCGCTCACGTTCAATGTCGGTGAACTCGGCATCATCGATGCGCCCGAGGACGATGTGCAGCGGCTGGAAGTCCTTGTCCATCGACTCCGCCAGCGCTGGCCATTGCTCTTTCGGCACCGCGTGAAACTGGCGGGTGATCAGCGACTGCAAGCCTCGCGAGTAATCGAGGTTGTAGGTGACAAATCGCTCCCTGAACGCCATCACCACCAGATCCGGCACCAGATAGATCGCCGCGCTGTACGAGACAATCGTTACCAGATAGAGGCGAAAGAGGATTCTGAACATCGATTCAGCATTCCCACTCGGAGCGGCTGAACAGATAACCCTTGCCCCACACAGTCTTGATCTTGCGCGCCTCACCGGCGTGGTCGTCGAACTTGCGCCGCAGCTTGGAGATCGCCACGTCAACCGAGCGGTCGGTGCCGTTGAATTCGATGCCGCGCAGACGTTGCAGAATCTGGTCACGGCTGAGCACTTCGCCGGCGTGTCGGGCCAGAACCACCAGCAAGTTATATTCGCCGCTGGACAGTTCCACCGGTTGCTCGCGCCAGGTCACGGTGCGCTCCGACAGGTCGATGCACAGATTGCCCATGACGATGCGGTCGTTGACGGTCAGCGGTTCGCCGAGGCTGCTGCGACGCAACAAAGTGCGCACCCGAGCCAGCAACACCCGTGGCTCGCACGGTTTGGTCACATAATCGTCGGCGCCCATTTCCAGGCCCAGCACCTGATCGTGACTGTCGTCGCGGGCGGTCAGCATCAGGATTGGCAGCGTTGCCGAATCGGCGCGCAGCAAACGGCAGACTTGCAAACCATCGAGCCCCGGCAGCATCAGGTCGAGAATCACCAGATCCGGCGGATTGATCCGTGCCCGCTCACGTACATGGTCACCACGGCCGATAACGTTGACGGAATATCCGTTGCGTTCCAGGTAGCTGGAAATCAGTTCGGCGAGGGCGGTGTCGTCTTCGACCAGGAGGATGTTGGGCATTGGGGGTGTTCCAGAGAGTGCGGTGGCGACCGTCAAGGCGCTATCGCGAGCAGGCTCACTCCTACAGGGGATTGCATTCCAGAGTAGGAGTGAGCCTGCTCGCGATGTCTTTATCTGTCGCAATAAATTTCAAGGCGTAAAGGATATACGCCCTCACCCGTCCCTGAGTAAAACCCTTACACAATTTCACACAGCGCCTACAAAGCTTCACCGCTAATCTGCGCACCTGCCCGTAGGATGCGGACATTAAATCTGGGGGTTGTACATGTCGAAGAATCTGCTTGCCGGGCTCAGCCTGATCGCCATGGCGCTGACACTGAGTGCCTGCGACTCATCGTCCAAAGACGAAGAACAGGCGCCGCTGGCCACCGTTCGGGTCGAGACGCTGGAAGCCAGCCCGCTGTCAATCAGCAGCGAGCTGAGCGGGCGGATTGCCGCGCCACGCATCGCCGAAGTCCGCGCACGGGTTGCCGGTGTGGTGCTGGAGCGCAAATTCCGTGAAGGCAGCGACGTGAAAAAGGGTGACGTGCTGTTCCGCATCGACCCTGCCCCGTTCAAGGCTGACCTCGACAGCGCCGATGCCGCGTTGCGCAAGGCCGAGGCCAATGCCTTTCAGGCGAAATTGCAGGAGCAGCGCTACGCCCAGTTGATCGACGACAAGGCCATCAGCGCTCAGGACTACGACAACGCCCGCGCCAACGCCTTGCAAACTGCCGCCGACGTTGCTGCCAACAAGGCTGCCGTCGAGCGAGCGAAGCTGAGCCTCGGCTATGCAACCGTCACCGCGCCGATTTCCGGGCGTATCGGTCGCGCATTGGTGACTGAAGGCGCGCTGGTCGGGCAGAACGAGACCACGCCACTGGCGCTGATCCAGCAACTGAATCCGATCCACGCTGACCTGACCCAATCGACCCGTGAGCTTAACGAACTGCGCCGGGCGTTCCGTTCCGGGCAGTTGCAGCAGGTCGGGCAGGATCAGATCAAGGCCACATTGATTCAGGACGACGGCAGCCTTTATCCGCTGCCGGGCAAGTTGCTGTTCACTGACATCACCGTCGATCCAGGCACCGGTCAGATCATCCTGCGCAGCGAATTCCCCAATCCGGATCTCGATTTGCTGCCCGGCAGTTTCATTCGCGTACGTCTGGAACAAGCGGTCATTCAGCATGGCATCACCGTGCCGCAGCGCGCCATTTCGCGCGACAGCGCCGGTATTGCCCAAGTCCTGACGGTTGACGATCAGATGCGCGTTGCCCTGCAACCGGTGCAACTGGGTGCCGTGCAGAACGACCGCTGGATTGTCACCGGTGGCCTCAAGCCCGGCGACCGCGTTGTCATCGAAGGCGTGCAACATGCCCGTCCCGGCGAGAAAGTGCAGATCGACGACACCCCTCTTCCACTTGCCCAGACCTCTGGTCAGTAAGCAGGACGCTTTTATATGCCGCAGTTCTTTATCGACCGCCCGGTGTTTGCCTGGGTAGTCGCATTGTTCATCCTGTTGGCCGGTGCGCTGGCCATTCCGCAATTGCCGGTGGCGCAGTACCCCGACGTGGCACCGCCGCAGATCGAAATCTATGCTGTATACCCCGGCGCATCGGCGCAAACCGTCGATGAAAGCGTGGTCAGCCTGATCGAGGAAGAACTCAACGGCGCCGATCACCTGCTGTACTTCGAATCCCAGAGCAGTCTGGGCAGCGCCACCATCAAGGCGACTTTCCAGCCCGGCACCAACCCGGAAATGGCTCAGGTCGATGTGCAGAACCGCTTGAAAGTGGTCGAGTCACGTCTGCCGCAAGCGGTGAACCAGCAAGGCTTGCAGGTCGAGAAAGTTTCGTCGGGTTTTCTGCTGCTGATCACCCTGACCTCCAGTGACGGCAAACTTGATGACGTAGCGCTCAGCGATTATCTGGCGCGCAACGTGATGAACGAAATCAAGCGTCTGGATGGCGTCGGCAAGGCCCAGTTGTATGGCGCCGAACGCGCGATGCGCATCTGGATTGACCCGCAAAAACTGATCGGTTTCAACCTGACGCCGGCTGACGTCAACGCCGCCATCGTCGCGCAAAACGCTCAGGTTTCCGCTGGCAGCATCGGTGATCTGCCATCGCCGTCTACCCAGGAAATCACTGCGACGATTCTGGTCAAAGGCCAACTGTCGACTCCGCAAGAGTTCGCCGACATCGTGCTCAAGGCCAATCCCGACGGTTCTACTGTTCGCATTGGCGATGTGGCGCGGGTCGAGATCGGCAGTCAGGAATACCAGTTCGGCACGCGTCTGAATGGCAAGCCGTCCACCGCGGTCGGTGTGCAGCTGTCACCAGGCGCCAACGCTCTGGCAACCGCGACCCTGATCCGGGCGAAGATGGATGAGCTTTCGCGCTACTTCCCGGCCGGTGTGGAATACAAGATCCCGTACGACACTTCGCCGTTCGTCAAAGTCTCGATCACTAAAGTCGTGTACACCCTCGGCGAAGCGATGCTGCTGGTGTTCGCGGTGATGTTTCTGTTCCTGCAGAACATCCGCTACACGCTGATTCCGACGCTGGTGGTGCCGGTGGCGCTGATGGGTACCTTCGCCACCATGCTGGCGCTGGGTTTCTCGATCAACGTGCTGACCATGTTCGGCATGGTTTTGGCCATCGGTATTCTGGTGGACGACGCCATTGTGGTGGTGGAAAACGTCGAGCGGATCATGGCCACCGAAGGCCTGTCGCCCAAGGAAGCGACGCGTAAAGCCATGGGCCAGATCACCGGAGCGATCATCGGTATTACGCTGGTGCTGGTAGCCGTGTTCATTCCCATGGCGTTCATGCAGGGTTCCGTCGGCGTGATTTATCGACAGTTCTCGCTGTCGATGGCGACTTCGATCCTGTTCTCGGCGTTCCTCGCGCTGACCCTGACCCCGGCGTTGTGCGCCACTTTGCTCAAGCCGATAGCCAAGGGGGAGCATCACGAGAAAAGCGGCTTCTTTGGCTGGTTCAACCGTCGTTTCGAGCAACTGACCGATCGCTATCAGGGCTGGGTTGGCTACGCGTTGAAACGTACCGGGCGCTATCTGCTGATCTACGTGGTGCTGCTGGTGGGGCTGGGTCTGTGCTTTGCACGTCTGCCCTCCTCGTTCCTGCCGGTTGAGGACCAGGGTTACACCATCACCGACATTCAGCTGCCTCCGGGCGCAACCAAGAATCGTACGGTGCAGGTTGCGCAACAGATCGAAACGCACAACGCCGGCGAGCCCGGTGTCAGCGACAGTGTGGTGATTCTGGGTTTCAGCTTCTCCGGCAGCGGACAGAACGCGGCGCTGGCGTTCACCACTCTGAAGGACTGGTCGCAGCGCAGCAGCGATGATTCGGCGACCTCGATTGCTGATCGCGCCAACATCGCTCTGAGTCAGATCAAGGACGCCATGGCGTTCTCCGTGTTGCCACCGCCAGTAGACGGTCTGGGTACCTCCAGCGGTTTCGAGTTTCGCTTGCAGGATCGCGGCGGACTTGGGCATGCCACGCTGATGCAGGCGCGCACTGAATTGCTCGCGGCTGCCGAGAAGAGCCCGATCCTGATGAATGTGCGCGAAAGCGCTCTTGCCGAAGCACCGCAAGTGCAGCTGGAAGTGGATCGTAAACAAGCGAACGCCTTGGGCGTGTCGTTCGCTGACATCGGCAACGTACTGTCCACCGCCGTCGGTTCGGCGTACATCAACGACTTCCCCAATCAGGGGCGGATGCAGCGCGTCGTGGTGCAAGCCGAGGGTGACCATCGCAGTCAGGTCGACGACCTGTTGAAGATGCACGTACGCAACAGCGCCGGCAACATGGTGCCGTTGTCAGCGTTCGTCCAGGCCAAATGGACACAAGGCCCGGCGCAACTGACCCGCTACAACGGTTATCCGGCGATTTCGATTTCCGGTGAACCAACGCCGGGGCACAGCTCTGGCGAGGCCATGGCCGAAATCGAACGTCTGGTTGCACAAGGACCGAAAGGCCTGGGCCAGGAATGGACCGGTCTGTCGTTACAGGAGCGTTTGTCCGGCAGTCAGGCGCCAATTCTGCTCGGTTTATCGCTGCTGATCGTGTTCCTGTGTCTGGCAGCGTTGTACGAGAGCTGGTCGATTCCGACATCGGTATTGCTCGTGGTGCCACTGGGCGTGCTCGGTGCGGTGCTGGCGGTAACTTTCCGTGGAATGCCGAATGACGTGTTCTTCAAGGTTGGCTTGATCACCATCATCGGTCTGTCGGCGAAAAACGCGATCCTGATCATTGAGTTTGCCAAGAGCCTGTACGACGAAGGTCATGATCTGATCGACGCCACGCTGCAAGCGGCACGCCTGCGCCTGCGGCCAATCGTGATGACGTCGCTGGCATTCATTCTCGGTGTGGTGCCGCTGGCTATCGCGACGGGTGCCAGCTCGGCGAGTCAGCAAGCAATCGGTACCGGGGTGATCGGCGGGATGATCACGGCGACGCTGGCGGTGATCTTCGTCCCGGTGTTCTTCGTCGTGGTGATGAAGCTCGTACAACGATTCACCAGACACGACTAGTCCCTGTGGGAGCTGGCTTGCCAGCGATAGCGGTGGATCAGTCGCCAGACAGATTGACCCTGCCGCCGTCATCGCTGGCAAGCCAGCTCCCACAATGTTCTTCGAACAATCAACTCAGTGGTCACACCGACCAGCGCTGGGCTAAGGTGTACTCACACCCTGGCCCAACGAGTCCTCATGCGCTTCCTCGCCCGCACCCACCCTCGCCTGTCAGCCGCTTTCCTGCTCGGTCTTGCAACCGGACTTCTGGCACCCGCCGACTCAATTGTCAGCAAAATCCTCATTGGCTGGAACGCCGGCGTCTGGGCCTACCTGGTCCTGATGTTCTGGCTGACCGTCCGTGCCAAAGCTCCTGACGTCAAACGCATCGCCGAGGTCGAAGACGAGAACGCCAGCCTGGTGCTGTTCGTGGTGTGTATCGCGGCGCTGGCCAGTCTCGCCACCATCACCTTCGAACTGGCCGGCAGCAAGGATCTGGACGCTACTCACAAACTGCTGCACTACGGTTTCACCGCATTGACCGTGATCGGCTCATGGCTGCTGATCGGGGTGATTTTCTGCGTGCATTACGCCCGCCTGTTTTACACATGGGACGGCAAGGAACCCGCCCTGCGCTTTGCCGAAGGCCTGACCACGCCCAACTATTGGGACTTCCTGTATTTCTCGTTCACCATCGGCGTGGCGGTGCAGACTGCCGATGTCGGCGTGGCTACCCGTGACATTCGCAAGATCGTGTTGGCTCAATCGTTGATCGGATTTGTGTTCAATACAGCGATTCTGGGGTTTTCGATCAATATTGCTGCCGGCCTGTTTGGCTAATAATCAAACCCGCAAGCAGTCACGAAGTTACGCAAATAACCGAGGCAGAAAAACCATAAAAATACTCGAATGTAAACTGACAGGTATGACAGTTTACATGCAGGGTGGGATTGCGATCAGATGCAACTTCCGTGGCTGAGTTGATACCAAGCTGCGGCCGACTCTCGCCCAATAAATGATGGAGATTCTGCTGATGACCGCTGCACAGAAACTCGATACGCTTCAAAAAGGCAGGTCCACCCGTGCCGTAGAGTTCACTGCGTCTATCGACAAAGGTGAACCGTTGAATTTCAGAGCGACCTTTAGTCAAATCAGTTACCCACAGGAGGGGGAACCACCTCGCTGGACAATCAAGGCTGAACATCGTGATCCGATAAATAATCAGATTAAAACCATCCGGGTAATACTTTTCAAAAACCCGGTCGACTACCAACCTGAATTAGCCAATGCAGATGTGATGGTTACCTACAGCGATTCGGCTGAGAGCCCACCATCAGAATATTCCACGACTGCCCCCACCACAGCTTTCACTTTCGATTCGGAAAACTCATCTATCCAAGGCAGCATCAGTGCAACGGTTTCTGATGATCTTGATCCGGTCACGACATACGAACTCACTCTCGAGTTTAATCTACAGGCTGCACAGTGGTCGCAACGCCGATAGCAAATCTTCAAAAACAAAAAAGGAGGCAGCTGCCTCCTTTTTTAATTCAAAGCCTGATCAGAATGCCACACTGATACCGGCACTCAGATTGTAATCCTGCTTGACGGTCTTGCTTTGGCTTGAACCTGCCTCGGCAAACAACTGCACACCATTTGGCAGAGCCCAGTTGACCCCACCTGCCAGCTCAACGCTGGTCGCAGAAGTATCGTTGTTGAAACGGCTTTCGTTGACCTCTACTTCATTTGCCTTGATGAACTCGTGCCCCATTGCGACCCGGACTCTCGGTTGCAGTTTCTGTCCATTACCCATATCCATTTCGCTTCCCACATAGAGACCGCCTTTGGCCACAAGTGAACGAGTCAACTGGCTATCGACCTCAAGACCATTGTCCAGGGAATAATGTTTACCCGAGACAACTGCCGCGTTGAGCTGAGCAAAGGGAGCCAAGAACCACCGATCGTTCAGAGGATACTGTTTTCCCACTTCAAGCGAACCACTCAAACCGTAGCTGTCATAGTCGCCTTTAGTGCGAACACCATCACTCATGGTGACCTTCAGGTGATTATCAAAGCGGTTGATCTTCGTGACCGCATCAATGTAGAAACCGGTTTGCGAGTCGAATTTCGTTGCATAAGCGCCCAGCGAGTAACTGTCGACAGTACCCGAGCTCCCGTATTTCAGATCCAGGCTGCTTTGGCTGTAGCCAACTATCGCGCCGACCAGCCAGTCGGTGTTCGCCAGCTTCGTATCGGCTCCGAATACAACGCCCTGCTGTGACTGGCTGTAACCATCACCGTAGCCGTCCTTGACGCTGTAGCGGTTACCATAGGTGCGTGTCCATACACCGCCATTCCCTGAGTTGAGGCGCCTGTCGCCCATCCGGGTGTTAAGCAACGTGCGCTCAGCCTCAATGATTGTCGGGGCTGAATTGGCAATTGCTAATACGGATCGAGTGCTGGTACTGACCTGAGTGTCTGGTCGCAATAACCAGCCGTTGCCTTCATCAAACAACTTGTAAGTGAACTCACCGGCATCCACGACCCCGTTGACCAGAGCAAACTTCGCATTACCGCTGCCTACTCTGACCAATTGGATAGGCTCGGCGGTCGACGGCTTGCTGCCAGTCGCAGTAACGTTGATTTGATAGTCGCCCGTAGCGTTACCCGTAACATTCAGAAAGTCTGTCTGCCGACCGCCAAAGTCCGTAGCCATCTTGAAGGTGCCATCGCCGGACAAGTTACCGACATCCAGTTGGTAAAATCCCGCACCCTTGGCAAAATCGAGTGTTCCGTTATTCATGGCCAACTGACCCACCTGGTTATTGCCAGTCAAGACCCAGGTCGAGTTGTTCAGAGCGAAACTCGATACATTTACAACGCCGCCGGTAAATGTCGAGCCATGGTCAAGCGTTACACTGGAACCCTTGATTGCTTCGCCTTGAAAATTACCGGTAAAACTACTTTGATTGTCCAGACTTAGCCTGGAAACATTCTGCAGATTCCCTTTCAACGAAGCGTTGGAGTCGAGACTGACCGTCGCTGTGCTGCCAGACGCCACCACAACATTGCCGTTGAGGTTACTGTTGACAACATTGAAGTCGACGGACGCCCCACCTGCCACTTCTAGTATCGAGCCGTTGCCGCCAATCAACGTGGAGCCATTCAATACGCTGATTTCGAGTGATCCCAGCGGATTGCTGGCGATATCTGCAAGGATCGCCGCTCCGCTTTTCCCCTCGACACTGGAGTTGTCGAGAACCAGCTTGCTCAACTGTTCATCCGTGCCATCTCGTTGATAAACAACACCATTGAGACCACCAATAATCTTTGAGCCAGTGCTCAGATTCGCAGAGCCGCCGGCCAGCGTGAGGCCAAAACTCGAAGCGCCGGTACCTTCCAGAGTACTGTTCGCCAGGTTCAAGACACTGTATGCAGTCGTAAAGGCCCCACCGGTAGTGCCGCGAACGGTGCTGTCGCGCATATCTACCCTTGAGCCGGTTTGGGTATCGACATCCCGCACGGCTTGTAAGCCGATTGCCCGACCGGAAATCGTCGATCCCGAAATAACCGCAAAGCTATTCTCCAGTGACAAGGTAACGAAGCCCCCGACACCGGTCACCGTGACGTTATCGAGGTTGACCATTCCACCATCGACGGCACCAATTGTCTGGGTCTGGCCTCCGGTGGCATTCAGCGTCCCCCCCTGAATCGTTATGTCCAGTGTGCTGGCTCCATTGCTGGTCAAGATCGATCCGTTCGCCAGCTGCCAGCTTTCCGCTGCCGACGCAGGCGAGATCGTTTCCAGTTCTCCGGGATTAAGTGCGCGAGCCTGTGCATGAGGCGCGGACAACAGGAGAAGGGCGAGATAAGGAAATCCACGAAGAATATGATGCCGTACAAGGGAATTGTCTTTCGGCCACATGAGAACCACCAATATCAACTTCAAAAGGAAGGTTCGGCGGTCTACATCGGAAACGCCTTACCAAGGCCGGGAAGCTTACTGATCCTGAGGGAAGCTCGATGTAGGAGAAGTCTGCCGATCAGTCGGACATTTCCTTTAAGTGTGAGTGAACCAGCCTATGCGGCGCCCGCCACGAAAACGCATCGCTCTATGCCGTGACGGGCCTCTGCAGGCTGAGCTTTTAAGCATCCTCGCAGTATTCCCCATGCGGATTGACCAGACTGATCCTGCTTTTAAACTCGTCTGACGGGTATTCAGTGCCGCTGATCTCTACCGTGTACCAGATGATCCACCAGCCCAGGTAATTGCCCGGCACAACCGGGTCTGGTGGCGGTACCGGAATATTTCTGATTTCGGGGTCATAAGGAATGAACATATCGAAGCCGTCAGTCCCCTCTGTACCGACAACAGAATGTGGGTCCGACTTGAAATCGGTATCCGGCGACTCCTCTGTCATCGCTGCATCCCGGTAACCCTGGGCATGCAGAAAGACATTCCTGCCAGGCTGTAGATGAGTCGGATTGCCTGGAATGCGAACTTTCAAGCCAAAGTCCGCTTCCTTGAGATCATCACAAAGAATGATGTCCTCATCCTCGTACTCTCTCTCGACCTTCGGCGAATCCAACTCGACGACGAGGGCGTTGTTGGTAACCATTGTGATGGGAGATATATTTTCGTTGACACCACCAATGTCAGACCAGAACCACTGAAGCGGTTTATTCGGACCGATGCCACCTTTATCAATCGTTGCCCAAAGCAAAGGAACATCGACGGAAGTATCTCCGACTTTCAGAAACACCGGACCAAACCGCTCACCGGCGTATTCTACGAAAATTTGCTGGCCGTCTTTTACCGGTTTATCTGGATCACTCGGGAGTGTGATGGTTACTTCTTGATCGTCATTGTAATCCACAGGTTCAAGTACATCATTTACCGCGGTGCTTGTAATATGAGGCTCATCCAGTTGAGTATTAGGCGCTGGCGGATCTACCGGATTGATCGGCCCTGGGGAATAAACATTCTCAAAGAAATCATCAAGAAATGAAGTGCTCACTGTTGACGGGCCGCGCAACAATGTAGCTTCTACCTTGACGGCAACATCCGTTTCAGTATCCGTACCGCCCTCATAATATGAAGCCTCGATTGCGGCATATGGAACAACCCGTTCATGTGGATCGTTCACGCCAAATTGTTCCGTGCCTAAATCCTCGTTGTTCCATGTAAGCCGTACTTCATCATCATCCAACACATTCGCAACTTTTTTCAGCGAAATCTTGACACCCACTCCACAATCCTTGAGGTCAATCAGCTTATCTGTTATTGCGAGTGGGACAATCGGATCGTCAAGAACCGGTAATGGTTTGAAGCTGACTTTCAATCCTTTGGCGGAGGACAATGCACTACGATTACCCGGAACGCCCGCGCCGTCATCCAGAATTAAGTAAGCATAGATTGCTTTTGAACTCAGCTGTTTTACCTTTTCAATATCGACGGTGAAAGTCCCGACGTCTGACGCATCGGTGAAAACCCCCTCATAAAGAGGTGGGTCGGGATTTATAGCTGAATACGTTTCACTGATATAAAACAGAATTCTGTCAGCCGCAATCCTGTTTAGATAAGTGATTGGAAACGTAACCACCATACCTGCTTGATTGCGCGCAATAAAATCCTCATCGATGACATCACCGGGAGACAATAGAGGCAGTACAGGCACCGGCGGACGTGATTTCGGACCGCCCGGAACAGCTTGGTAAGGGGCACGACGGTCAGCAATGAAAGTCGCTGAGTCCGACGCCCAAGCGTTGCCAAAAGGAGGTCTCACGCGATACCGGACCCACCAGGCGGTGGGTGTAGCAGGTGGATTGTCCTCGACATGAACATCGGCTGGAATTGTCACTTCATAGGTAGTTGGCCGCCCTGCGACAGGACCGGCATCGAAGCTATGCTGGACCACCCAGTTACCGGTACCGGCGCGAGTCGTGCTGACCTCCACGTGGTCATCGTCCACCTGAATTTCCCATAGGCTTAATTCCAGGCGAATCGATCCGCCAGGCACCAGCTTTGCTGCAACTATCCGGTTATCTGCATCACTCACTTTATCAAGCACTGTCGGTGGCAAACCGGCCTTAGGTCCAACTGATCGGGTTTGAAGTGCTGACCGATCAATTTCACCAAGCTTTTGTTTCGCATTCATTTGCAAACCTCCAAGTTGTTTTCGTACGACGCACGAGATCAAGGTACTGCCAAACACAAGTGCAACAACATCCATTAGCCAAGAGCACTAACGCGTGCTCACAGCCACGAACACCAAACAACGCTCACGAGAGAGACATATTGTTCATGGCGGCCCACAGGGCTCCCCACCAGAAATAGTACGGTCAACCCTGACCAGCCCAATATCAGACTGACCTATATATACACCCGCTCTATTTATCTTATACACCACCGTCCCGGAGCAGCTATTTACCAAAGGCTCTGAATGTGGGATAAATGGTATTGGGAGCAACTCAAAACCGTTGATATTTTCTTCATCCTCTTCGGTCAAAGTATAACTAAACTCTCCACGAGTGCCTGCAACATAAGACTCCTCTACTCCATTCAAACTTGAAAAGCCCCTCCAGACACTTTCACAAACATCATCTTTCTTGAAGCCCTGAAAACGTATAAAAACGAATATTCCATCCCAGATTGGACGCTCCGCAGCACAATTCAGATAACCCCAAATATTTGCATCCGGAAATTCCGGCGCCAACAAAACCGGCAAAGGAATGATGCTGTGATCGATGGTCATTTTCTTTTCAAAAGAATTAAGCTTATTACTCGGAAATGGTTTAACTGCTCTGACGGAATAATAAAGATGTGCGATGCCGTCGTTAGAAAAAAGACTGGCGTCCAGCGGTATCTCAAACTCAACCTCGGTAATAGGTCCGTCTTTGACCTGCTGGTAGATAGTTTTAGTTATTCCGCCCTGGACCCAGTAAACAGTGAGTTCATCCGCTTTCCCGAGTTGATCAGCGTAGTTAGGCCAACGGGGCACTCTTGCAGTCCCGCCGTTGATCAGGACCTTTGCTGGCACGTTCCCGTCCGGATCGCTATCCGGTACATCGTCCACCGTCGGAGGTGGGGCAAGCAGGCGGCTCGATGATTTACCCTTACTGATCGACATGGCTGATTCCTGAGGATCCAAATCGGTGGTTGATGAAATTAGATGCTCATACCGTGGTTTTGCCTACTGTCAGATCTGACAGGCATCGACACCGTCCGTCGGCTGCGCTCGTCATGCGCCCTGGTTATCCACTTGACGATTTTCCAAGGTTGAGGTCCACTGAAACCGGTTTCATCACCAAATAAGAACGAAGGTTTCATAGTGAATAACTTCTCCGCCGCCCAGCGCAGCCGCGTGACCATGCTCAATGTTGCGGAACGCGCAGGCGTATCCAAGGCCAGCGTCTCGCGTTATATCGGCGACGACCGCGCCCTGCTCTCCGACGCCATCGCCCTGCGCATCGAGCAGGCAATCAACGAACTCGGCTATCGCCCTAACCAGATGGCCCGAGGCTTGAAACGCGGGCGCACTCGCCTGATCGGCATGCTCGTGGCGGATATTCGCAACCCTTATTCGATTGCCGTGATGCATGGGGTGGAAACCGCCTGCCGTGCGCACGGCTACAGCCTGGTGGTGTGCAACACCGACCGCGATGACGAACAGGAACGCCAGCATCTGGCGCTGCTGCGGTCGTACAACATCGAAGGGCTGATCGTGAACACCCTCGGCCATCACCGCGATGAGTTGCATGAATTACAGCGAGAGATGCCGCTGGTATTGGTGGATCGCCGGGTTGAAGACCTGGATAGCGACATGGTCGGGCTGAATAATTCGCAGGCAGTGGAAATGGCGCTGGCTCACCTTGAACAACGTGGCTATCGCGATCTGCTGCTGGTGACTGAACCTCACGACGGCACCAGTTCGCGGATCGAACGCGTTAATGGTTTTCAGGCACAGACCACCCATCGCCCGCTGCTGTGCGGAGCCGTGCTCGAAACCGGTGATGCACTTGTTGCCGGTCTTCAAACTTTTTTAAACACTCCCGATATCGGGCCCAAGGCACTTTTTTGCGCCAATGGTGTGGCCGCGTTGGCCGCCACCCGTGCGCTGCGTGAAATCGGCTGCGAGTTGTTTGAGGATGTCGGGCTGATCGCCCTGGATGATCTGGATTGGTATCCGCTGGTGGGCAGCGGGATTACTGCCCTCGCCCAGCCGACTGCGGAGATTGGTGCGCGGGCGTTTGAGTGTTTGCTCAAGCGGCTACGAGGTGATGTGAGTGAAGCGCAGGTGCTGGATTTTGTGCCGGTGCTGGTTGAGCGGGGTTCTACTCAAGGAATTGGTGGTGGCTGATCTGACGCCTTCGCTGGCAAGCCAGCTCCCACAGGGTTTTGTGGTGTTAATGCTATCGATCAAACACCCCAAGACACTGTGGGAGCTGGCTTGCCAGCGATGAGGCCCGAAAGGCCAATACAGAATTACCTGATATTTTTTTGAACAAAAATGAAACCGGTTTCAGAGGTAAATAACAATGAATAAACCTGCCGTTTCCATCAGCCTTTCCAGCTACGGTGCCGAGCTTGTGCGCCAACGTGGCCAAGGTTCTTTTATCGAGGTGCTGGCTGCTGCCGGCGCTGATCGCATCGAGTGGCGCGAAGAACTGCTGACCCGCGAAGACCCGGTGCAACTCGCCGAAAGCACTCGTATCCATGGCTTGCAAAGTATCTATTCGTCACCGACCGAGCTGTGGCTCGCCGGGCACGCGCAGCCTAATCCGGAACTGATCAACGCGTTGCAGCATGCCGAGGAATTCGGCTCGAAGTGGCTGAAAGTCTCCCTCGGATACTTCACCGACAACAACGATCTTCAAGCCCTAGGCCAACGCTTGAAACAGAGCCCGGTGCAATTGCTGGTGGAAAACGACCAGACCCTGCACGGCGGTCGTATCGAACCTTTCCAGCGCTTCTTCACTGCTGTCGAGCAACACAACCTGCCGATCAAAATGACCTTCGACATCGGTAACTGGCAGTGGCAGGACCAATCCGCTGCCAGCGCTGCACGCCTGCTCGGGCGCCACGTCGGTTATGTGCATTGCAAAGCCGTAGCCCGTCGCGCCGACGGCAAACTGGTGGCGATACCGCCCGCCGCCACAGACCTGCATTTGTGGGAACAACTGCTGCGGCACATGGCCCAAGGCGTTATGCGCGCTGCCGAATACCCGTTGCAGGGTGAGGAGCTGGTGGCGTTGACCACAGAACACGTCGCCACCCTCGCCCGCCTCGGCCAATCCCGTCTGGAGCCTGCCCATGTCTGAGATCGATATTCTGTCGTTTGGCGAAACCATGGCGATGTTTGTCGCCGAACAAACCGGTGATCTGGCAGCGGTCGAGCAGTTCCACAAGCGGATTGCCGGGGCTGACAGCAACGTGGCTATCGGTCTGTCGCGTCTGGGTTTCAGCGTGAAGTGGCTGAGCCGGGTCGGGGCTGATTCGCTGGGACGGTTTGTTCTTGAAACCCTGGCTGGCGAAGGTCTGGATTGCAGCGCTGTGGAAGTTGATCCAGCGCATCCGACCGGGTTTCAGTTCAAGTCGCGCAATGACGACGGCAGCGACCCGCAGGTCGAGTATTTCCGTCGTGGTTCGGCGGCCAGTCGGCTGTCGCCACAGTCGATCACTGACACCTTGCTCAACGCTCGCCACCTGCACGCGACCGGTATTCCACCGGCGCTGTCGACCTCGGCGCGGGAAATGTCGTTCGAGTTGATGTCCCGAATGCGTGATGCCGGGCGCAGCGTGTCGTTCGATCCCAATCTGCGCCCGAGCCTGTGGGCCAGTGAGCACGAAATGATCCGCGAGATCAATCGTCTTGCCACCCTCGCCCATTGGGTGCTGCCGGGTTTGAGCGAAGGCCGCTTGCTGACCGGGTTTGAAGACCCGGCGGACATTGCCGCGTTTTATCTGGATCAGGGCGCCGAAGCGGTGGCAATCAAACTTGGGCCGGAGGGCGCTTATTACCGTACGCATCTGGATCAGGGATTTGTTGCCGGCGTGCCGGTGGCAACTGTCGTCGACACGGTTGGTGCGGGTGATGGGTTTGCCGTCGGGATGATCAGTGCGTTACTGGAGCACCAGAGTTTTGCCGAGGCGGTGCAGCGGGCGAACTGGATTGGTAGCCGTGCGGTGCAGAGCCGTGGCGATATGGAGGGTCTGCCGACCCGATCAGAACTCTCTGCTGAATTTGCAGCCGCCAATCGCCAGCAGGCTGGCTCCCACATGGTCACGGAGGCATTCACACAACGCTGTGGGAGCTAGCCTGCTAGCGATTAGGCCAGCCCAGCAACCGATTTATTGAACCTGCTGCGACAAAAACAACAAGCTCAGGAGCAACACTATGAAAACCGCAACCCTCGCCGCCCGCCGCTGGTGGTACATCATGCCGATCGTGTTCATCACCTACAGCCTGGCGTACCTCGATCGTGCCAACTATGGTTTCGCCGCTGCATCCGGCATGGCCGCCGACCTGATGATCACCCCGGGCCTGTCATCGCTGCTCGGCGCGCTGTTCTTCCTCGGCTATTTTTTCTTTCAGGTGCCCGGCGCGATGTACGCGCAGAAACACAGTGTGAAGAAACTGATTTTCGTCAGCCTGATCCTCTGGGGCGGGCTCGCGACGCTGACCGGCGTGGTCTCAAACGCTTACTGGCTGATCGTGATTCGCTTCATGCTCGGCGTGGTCGAAGCCGCAGTGATGCCGGCGATGCTGGTCTATCTGTGCCACTGGTTCACCCGTGCCGAACGCTCGCGGGCCAACACCTTTCTGATCCTCGGCAACCCGGTGACCATGCTGTGGATGTCGGTGGTCTCGGGTTATCTGGTGCAGCATTTCAGTTGGCGCTGGATGTTCATCATCGAAGGTCTGCCAGCAGTGATCTGGGCGTTTATCTGGTGGAAGCTGGCCGATGATCGTCCGGCCGAGGCCAAGTGGCTGACCGAGCAGGAAAAACAGGATCTGGAAAGCGCATTGGCTGCCGAACAGGTCGGAATCAAAGCAGTGAAGAACTACGCCGAGGCGTTCCGCTCGCCTAAGGTAATCATTCTGGCTCTGCAATTTTTCTGCTGGAGCATCGGCGTCTATGGCTTCGTTTTGTGGCTGCCGTCGATCCTCAAGTCTGGTTTGCAAATGGACATGGTTGAGGCCGGTTGGTTGTCGGCGCTGCCGTATCTGGCGGCGGTGATCGGCATGCTCGCCGTGTCGTGGGGCTCGGACAAATTGCAGAAGCGCAAACGCTTCGTCTGGCCGCCGCTGTTGATTGCCTCGATTGCTTTCTACGGTTCATATGCACTCGGCGCCGAGCATTTCTGGTGGTCCTACACCTTGCTGGTGATTGCCGGCGCTTGCATGTACGCACCGTACGGGCCGTTTTTCGCCATCGTTCCCGAGATCCTTCCGGCCAACGTTGCTGGCGGCGCGATGGCGCTGATCAACAGCATGGGCGCGCTTGGCTCGTTCGGCGGTTCGTATCTGGTCGGTTATCTGAACAGCACCACCGGCTCGCCCGGTGCTTCGTATCTGTTGATGAGCGGCGCGCTGCTGCTGTCGGTGGTGCTGACAATTTTCCTCAAGCCCGGCGCCAGTGATCGCGTCGTGGTTAAAGCTGCTGCGCCGCGCCACACGCCGGCGCACTCCTGAATTGAAAGAGACAATCACCATGAAAAAGCAGGTTGTGCTGTACAAGAAACTCTCGCCAGAACTGATGGCGCGTCTGCAACAACAGACCGAGGTGACGCTGATCGAAAGCCTCGACAATCAAGGCTTGATGAAGCTCCGCGACGCCCTGCCCCGCGCCCAGGGCTTGCTCGGTGCCAGCCTGAAACTGGATGCCGCGCTGCTCGATCTGGCGCCGCAACTGGAAGCGATCGCAAGTGTCTCGGTGGGCGTCGACAACTACGACATCGACTATTTGACCCAACGCAAGATTCTGCTGAGCAACACCCCAGATGTGCTGACTGAAACCACGGCCGACACAGGTTTCGCGCTAATCCTCGCCGCAGCACGGCGCGTGGTGGAACTGGCGAACATGGTGCGCAGCGGTCAATGGCATCGCAACATTGGCCCGGCGCATTTCGGCACTGATGTGCATGGCAAAACGCTGGGCATTATCGGTATGGGCCGGATCGGTGAAGCCTTGGCGCAGCGCGGGCATTTCGGTTTCGGCATGCCGGTGATCTATCACAGCCAGTCACGCAAGCCTGCGGTCGAAGAACGTTTTTCTGCGCAGTACCGCAGCCTCGAAGAGTTGCTGCAAAAGGCAGATTTTGTCTGCCTGACATTGCCGCTGACCGCGCAGACCGAGGGCTTGATCGGCGCCGAACAGTTTGCGCTGATGCGTCCGGAGAGCATCTTCATCAATATCTCGCGGGGCAAAGTGGTTGATGAAGCGGCGCTGATCGATGCGTTGCGTCTTCAGCGGATTCGCGCGGCGGGGCTGGATGTGTTTGAACGTGAACCGCTGAATCATGATTCGCCGTTGTTGCAGTTGAGCAACGTGGTGGCGACACCGCATATCGGCTCGGCTACGCATGAGACGCGGGAGGCGATGGCGCGGTGTGCGGTGGAGAATCTGTTGGCGGCTTTGGCTGGGCAGAAGCCAGCGAATCTGGTGAACCCATCGGTGTGGCAGGGCTGAGATTATCAGTGCCTGACTGGACCTCTTCGCTGGCAAGCCAGCTCCCACAGGGTTTTGTGTCGTTCACAAATGTTATGAACACTGAAGAACCTGTGGGAGCTTGGCTTGCCAGCGATGACGCCAGTCCTGACAACACAAAACCCTCAGGCACTACGCGCCTGTAGCAACTGCGCCGCACACAGCGCAATCCGCGCACAGGCATCCGCCAACTTCACCCTATCGACCACCAGCCCAATCCGTATATGCCCCGCCGCACTCGGCCCGAACGCCTCACCGGGCAGCACCGAAACGCCGTAACCTTCCAGCAGCCGCTCGGCAAATGCCTGCGCCCCGAGCCCGGTTTGACGCACATCGACCATCACGAACATCCCGCCATCCGGACAAACCGGCTGCAACCCCGGGCAGCCGCGCAAACGCTCGCAGACCAGATCCCGACGCAAGCGATACTCATCGCGCATCTGCGCCACTTCCGGCAGATCCTTTTCCAGCGCCACTTGCGCGGCTTTTTGCACGAAGTCCGGCAAGCCGAAAAGCATGCTCAACGACAAATTCACCAAGTGTTCGGCCAGGGCTTTGGGACCAATTGACCAACCAACTCGCCACCCGGTCATGGCGTGGGACTTCGACAGGCTATTGATGGTCGCGGTACGTTCGGCCATGCCCGGTAGACTCGCCGGGCTGATGTGCTGGCCTTCGTACAGCAAGTCGCTGTAGACCTCGTCGCTGATCAGCCACAAGTCGTTACGAATGCACAGTGCCGCCAGTTCCTGCCAGATCAGCAGTGAAAGGCTCGCGCCGCTGGGATTGTTCGGACTGTTGAGCAACATCGCGCGAGTCTTCGGCGTGATACGTGCGGCGACATCCAGCGGATCGACCCGAAAGCCGTTTTCGGGACGAACCGGCACCGGCACAACCTTCGCGCCGCAAGCGCCGAACACACCTTCGTAGGTCACATACATCGGCTCGGCGACGATCACCTCGTCGCCCGGATCGAGCAGACATTGCGCCACCGAGTACACCGCGCATTGCGCGCCGGGCAAGACGATGACGTGCTCGGCATCCACCACCTGACCACTGCGCTGCTGATGCCGTGCAGCGATCAGTTTGCGCAGCGCCAACCGGCCGCGCACTTCGGAATAATGTGTATCGCCAGCGAGCAAACTGTCGATGGCCCCGTGAACAATCGGCATCGGCGTATCGAAATCCGGATCGCCCACGGTCAACAGCAATACATCGACCCCCTCGGCAAGTAACGCCAGTGCCCGGTCGTGAATCTGCCAGGCGGCGGCGCCCTCCCCGGCAATGCGTTGGGTCAAGGCTGAATAGCGCATGCACGTCTCCTGATTGCGCGGTCTCCAGCCTTCACCCTATCTCAAATCACAAAACGCGCCACCATGGCATTCAAATCCACCGCCAGACGCGACAGTTCATGGGTCGCGGCGCTGGTCTGGTTGGCCCCTGCGGCAGATTGCGTGGCCAGATCGCGGATGTTGACCAGATTGCGGTCGACTTCACGCGACACCTGCGCCTGCTCTTCCGAAGCGCTGGCGATCACCATGTTGCGTTCGTTGATCTGATGGATCGACTGGGTGATCTGCTCCAGCGCAATGCCGGCGGCGCGGGCCATTTCCAGCGTGGAGTGTGTGCGCTGGTTGCTTTGCTGCATCGAATTCACGGCTTCGCCAGTGCCGTTCTGAATCCCGGCGACCATTTTTTCGATTTCCTGGGTCGATTGCGCGGTGCGATGGGCGAGCGCCCGCACTTCGTCCGCCACCACGGCAAACCCGCGACCGGCTTCACCGGCTCGTGCCGCTTCGATGGCAGCGTTGAGCGCCAGCAGGTTGGTCTGTTCGGCGATGGCGCGGATCACGTCGAGCACTTTGCCGATGTCACGGCCCTGCGCGGCGAGGCCTTCAATCATCTGCGAGGTGTTTTGCACGTCGTGGGTCATGGTCTGGATCGCATCGACGGTTTTCACCACCTGATCGCGGCCTTCACGGGCAGCCTGGGTCGACTGGTTCGAGGCTTCGGAAGTCGAGACCGCGTTGCGTGCCACTTCTTCGACTGCGGCGGTCATCTCGTTGACGGCGGTGGCCGCTTGTTCGATTTCATTATTCTGTTGTTGCAGGCCACGAGAGGCTTCTTCGGTGACCGCGCTGAGCTCTTCGGCAGCGGCGCCCAGTTGCGTGGCGGAACCAGCGATCTGCTCGATGGTTTTGCGCAGGTTGGTCTGCATCGCCGACAGCGCTTCAAGCAGGCGTGCCGGCTCGTCCTTGCCGTCGATTTCAATGGTTTTGGTCAGGTTGCCGGCGGCGATGGTTTGCGCGGCGGCCACTGCACGGTTCAACGGAGTGACGATGCTGCGGGTCAGCAACCAGGCCAGTAACACGGTGGCCAGCGCGGCAACAATGGCCACGCCGACGATGCCGGTGATGGCGCTGTCGTAGTGGTCGCCGGCCTGATTGGAGGCGGTTTTCGCATCGGCTGCGTTAATCGCGATCAGTTTGTTCAGTTGCTCGCCCATCTGATCGGTGCCGTCCTTGATCCGCGTGTTGATCAGGTTGCGCATGTCCTCGATCTTGTCCTGGCGCGACAGGTCCATCATCTGACTTTGTGCTTGCAGGTAGTTGTCGAGGGTCGCCGCAAAGGCGTGGTACTGCGAGAGTTCTTCGCCACCGGCAGGCAACGCTGCATAACTGGCCTGAGCGCTGCGAACCTTGTCCACCAAATCGTTGATGCGAGCCTGCGCATCCTGCAACGCCGCCGGCTCACGGTTGACCAGCACCCGGAACGATAAAATGCGCAGGCGCAGGACGTTTTCCGTCACTTTGCCGAGATAACCAACGCTGGGCAGTTGATTGGTCTCCATATCGATCGAGGCCTGGCGGATGATCGACATTCGGTCGACGGCAAACACGCCGAGCAGGATCACCAGCAAGGCGATAAAGGCAAAACCGAGGAAGGCACGCGGCGCGATATTCAGGTTACGCAAGGACATAGAGGGACTCTCGATAGTGGAGACTGCGAGCGTCCTTGCCGTAATCACTGGCCCCTTGGCGGGTTCAGCCCGGCGTCACTGTTCGAAGGGAGTCGTCGTGCGCCTGATCTCTATATCGGCCAGGCTTTAGGAAGGTTTCGTGTAAAGAGAAAATATTTTTCAAGGTGTTACAGAGATGAAACAACCATCGCCGTTGTAGGAGCTGCGGCACGCTGCGATCTTTTGATCTTGCTCTTAAAAAACAACATCAAAAGATCGCAGCGTGCCGCAGTTCCTACAGGGGTTAGTGTTTGGCCAGTTGCCAGACGCGGGCGATATCGGTTGCGCGCTCACGCAACAATCGCGGCGCCTCGGCGCACGCCTGTTCCAGGGTCATCGGGCCGCTGGTGACGGCGAACGCCGCATCGATGCCGTGCCCGTAGAGCTCCTGATATCCCTCGCCCAAGGTCCCGGCGATGACGATCACCGGCACGCCGTGCTGTTTGGCGATCCGCGCAACACCGAACGGGGTTTTGCCGCGCAAGGTCTGCGCGTCGAAACGGCCTTCACCGGTAATCACCAGATCCGCGCCTTGCACTGCTTCGGCGAGCCCTACCAATTCGGCGACCACTTCCACTCCGGCCTGAAACCTTGCGCCGAGAAACGCCTTGGCGGCGAAACCCAAGCCACCCGCCGCGCCACTGCCCGGTTCATCGCGCACGTCTTTGCCCAAGGCTGGCGCGCACAGATCAGCGAAGTGCCCGAGCGCCTGATCCAGTTGCTGCACTTGCGCCGGTGAGGCGCCTTTCTGCGGGCCGAAAATCGCCGACGCACCATGGGGACCGCACAGCGGATTATTCACGTCAGCAGCGATGTCGAAACGCACCTCGGCCAGACGCGGATCGAGCTCACTCAAATCAAGCCGCGCCAATTGCGCCAAGGCCAATCCGCCCGGCACCAGTGTCTGACCTTGTGCATCCAGCAGTTTCACCCCGAGCGCTTGCATCGCACCGGCACCGCCATCGTTGGTGGCGCTGCCTCCGATGGCCAGGATTACTCGTTCTGCGCCAGCGTCGAGCGCCGCGCGAATCAGCTCGCCAGTGCCAAAGGTGCTGCTGATGCAGGCATCGCGCTGCCCCGGTGGCACCAGTTGCAAACCGCTGGCCTCGGCCATTTCGATGATTGCAGTGTGGTTGTGCGGCAACCAGCCCCACGCCGCTTCAACCGGCGCACCCAAGGGGCCGCGCACACGGGTGCGGCGCAGCTCGCCTTCACATGCGGCGAGAATCGACTCGACCGTGCCTTCGCCGCCGTCAGCCATCGGGCATTTGACCAATGTTGCCTGCGGCCATACCTGCGCCAGGCCCAATGCAATGGCTTCGGCCACGCCTTGGGCACTCAGGCTGTCCTTGAACGAATCGGGGGCGATGACGATCTTCATGCGAATTCTCCAGTTCCAATGCTCCTCATGCTGCCAGTCGGCATGCGCATTGACGCCTGTCCGCTGCACAAGCGGCGCAGGCGTTTATTGTTCATTTCTACAAAAGCCCCGAGCCGATATGCAAAACCCGTAGGAGCTGCGGCACGCTGCGATCTTTTGATGTTGTTTTTAAGCGCAAGATCAAAAGATCGCAGCCTTCGGCAGCTCCTATGTATGGACTCGCCTCCACTGTCTACCCGCTTTTAAACACTGCTACCCGGCTGCATCTATGTATAAGGCCTATTCGAGGAAGCCGGCTTCGGCTTCTGGCCAACATTGGTTGAGCTCGCGATGTGCCAATTACAATCAGGCCTCAAGGGCCAGTAGGAGCTAAGGCATCAATCCGCGTCGGTCTTACCTGGGGTCAATGTTTGCTAGCAGAGGTAGGGCGCGGTTCGCGCCCGGTGGCAGAACTCGGTCGATCAATGGCTCATCGCAGTTTCCTGGCCGTCAGCCGGGCGGCGGCGATAAGTTTGGTCATTCTGTAGCAGTTTCCACATGATGCGCAGGTTGCGGTTGGCCACTCTAACGGCCGCCTCCTTGCGTCCCAGACGGCTCAACCACGCTAGCATACGACGGTCATCCGGCTGCTCAGAGTTGGGTTTCAACTGCCTCAACACTGAATGCGCACCTTGGATCATCAGGCTGCGCAGGTAGCCATCACCTCGCTTGCTCATCTTGCCGAGGCGCACTTTTTCTCCGCTGCTGTGCTGATCAGGCACCATGCCGAAGTAAGCCGCAAACTGGCGTGCGTCGGCGAAGCGCTCAGGCTCGGTCTGCTTGGCAAGCATCGCAGTGGCGATAATCGGGCCAACACCGCGTATCGTCATTAGCCGTTTCGCGGTCTTGTCCGCATTGGCGGCTGCCTCCAAACGGCCAGTCAACACGTTGACCCGCTCGCCCAGATACCGCCACTCGCCCAGAAGTTCGTCGATCAGCTCGCGCAACATATCGGGTAGTGGCAGCGCAGCGTCTTCAAGCACCCGCGGGATCTTCTGGTTGATAGCCGCATCGCCCTGCGCCAAGGCAACCCCGTGTTCCAACAACAGACCTCGCATCTGGTTACTCATTGCTGTACGCCGGCGTACATAACCCTGTCGAGCTCTGTGCAGTGCCTGCATGGCCAGCGCCGCCGCACTTTTGATCGGGACGGCTGCAATGTTGCTATCGCGGCCTGCACGTAATATCGCAAGCGCATCGTTGCGATCGTTTTTCGCGCCGCTGCTGTGATCCGCCACAAGCTTGGCGGGAAGGATGCGTGCCAGATTGCCCTAGTTTTGCAACTGCCGAGCCCACGCTTGCGCACCCGGTCCGGTCTCGATCAAGACAACAACATCGGGCGCCAGCTTGCTCAGGAACGCACTGAATGCTTCACGAGACTTGATCCGCTTCTCGTAACAAAGCTGGCCGAGGGCATTTTCCCCAGCGACCTGAAAAACCTGCTTGGCAAGATCAATTGCCACGGTCTTGCAGGCCGACAAATCGGCTGGAGACAGAGACTGATCTATCGTCGTATTCTTTTTCATGGACTCGCCCTCGCTGCCGTTGGCTGTTTAGACTGCCACCGTGGCGCATTGACGCCTCGGCGTGGGCGAGTCCATGCAATTACAGGGGATTTGCGTCAGTCTGAGGGAGTAGTTGCACGCCCAGGTACAGGGCGAGCATGCCGTCCAGACGCAACGGATCAACACCGCTTAGCTCGGCAATCCGCTCCATGCGATAGCGCAAGCTGTTGCGGTGAATGCCCAGCGCATCCGCACAGGCCTGGCTTTGCCCGTCGTGATCACACCAACTGCGCAAGGTCGCCAGTAATTGGCCGTTGCCGTCCTTGGCTATGACTTTACGCAACGGCTTGAGCAGTTCGTCGAGCGCATCGTCATTGCGATGTCGCCAGAGCATCACCGGCAACCGATAGCGATTGAGCGTCAGCAACCTTGAACGCGGCAGCACTTCCCGGCCATACGCGAGCAGATCACCGACTCGCCGATAACAGCGGCGCAATCCGCTCAGCCCATCAGCCTGCCCACCGACGGCGATACGCAGAATGTTCCAGCCGAGGCCATCGAGCTTTTCCAGCAAGCGATCATGCTCGACGTTCTGGCTCGCCGGACGACACCACAACAGCGACGACTTCGCCGAACTCACGCACCAACTGTCCGGATAGCGCGAAGTCAGCCACGCGCTCAAGGCCTCGACGGTTTGCCCCGGGCCATGCTCCAGACCTAGTTCGAACAGATATGGCACCCGGGTCAATTGCGGCTTGAGCCCCAATTGCTGAGCTTCATCGACCAGTCGCGGCGAGTCCCCCGCTTCGCTCAGCAGCAACGCCAGCAGATCATCGCAGCGCTGACGGCGCCATTGCTGCTCGGCCTGTTGATTGCGCTGGCCGACCAGCATTTCAGCGGTCATGCGCACCAGTTCGGCGTAAGTGCGCAGTTGCTCCGGCTCGCCGGTGATGCCGAGTACGCCAATCAAACGCTGATCGAGCAACAGCGGCAAGTTGATCCCCGGCTGCACGCCTTTGAGATGCACCGCTGTCTGCGCGTCGATTTCCACCACGCGCCCATTGGCCAGTACCAGTTGCGCGCCTTCGTGGCGGGTGTTGATGCGCTCCGGCTCACCACTGCCGAGGATCAGCCCCTGGCTGTCCATGACGTTGACGTTGTACGGCAAAATGGCCATCGCCCGGTCGACGATGTCTTGTGCCAGATCGTGATCGAGTTCGAACATAACGACTAGAATCCTTGAAAACAGGCGCGGACGGTTGTTCACCCGCACAGGGCTTGGCGACAAACCCTGTGCTCAGGCACAAAGACAATCCGGCCAAAGGTGACCGAGACTCTCAGGGCGATCAACGTTACCCTTTGCATCGCAAAAAATCATAATAAAGAGAGAGCCGCCATGTCACAGAGCGCCGCTGCCACCCAGGCCATCGCTGACGACAAAAATGCCGTCTACAAACGCATTACCCTGCGTTTGATCCCCTTCATCTTCATCTGCTACCTGTTCAACTACCTCGACCGGGTAAACGTTGGATTTGCCAAACTGCAGATGCTCGACGCGCTGAAATTCAGTGAAACCGTATACGGCCTCGGTGCCGGGATCTTCTTCATTGGCTACGTGCTGTGCGGCGTACCGAGCAACCTTGCCCTGACCAAATTTGGCCCGCGACGCTGGATCGCGGTGATGATGATCACCTGGGGCACGCTGTCGACCTGCCTGCTGTTCGTCACCACACCGACCGAGTTCTACACGCTGCGCCTGTTTACCGGTGCGGCTGAAGCCGGGTTCTTCCCGGGCGTTGTGTTGTATCTCTCGCAGTGGTTCCCGACCTTCCGCCGGGGTCGGATCATGGCGCTGTTCATGTCCGCAATCCCGGTGTCCGGTTTGCTCGGCAGCCCGTTCTCAGGCTGGATTCTCAATCACTTCGCTGCTGGCCAGGGCGGTTTGGCCGGTTGGCAGTGGATGTTCCTGCTGCAAGGCATCCCGACGGTAATTCTCGGCGCCCTCGCCTACTTCCTGCTGAGCGACAGCTTCGCCAACGCCAAGTGGCTGACGCCGCACGAGCGTGCGGTGCTCGAAGCGGATCAGGCCGAAGACCTCGCGAACAAGCCGAAAACCACCTCCGATTCGCTGCTGGCGGTGTTCAAGAACCCGGCGATCTGGGCGTTTGGCCTGATCTACTTCTGCATCCAGAGTGGCGTTTACGCGATCAACTTCTGGCTGCCGTCGATCATCAAGAACCTCGGTTTCAGCGACAACCTGGTGATTGGCTGGTTGAGCGCGATTCCGTACCTGCTGGCGGCGGTGTTCATGCTGGTGGTCGGTCGCTCGGCTGACTTGCGCAAAGAACGTCGCTGGCACTTGGTGGTGCCGATGCTGATGGGCGCTATCGGTCTGGTGATTGCGGTCAATTTCGCCGCCAACCCGGCGATTGCCATCCTTGGTCTGACCATCGCCACGATGGGTGCGCTGACGGGTCTGCCGATGTTCTGGCCGGTGCCGACGGCGATGCTCAGTGCGGGCGCTGCTGCCGGTGGTCTGGCGTTGATCAACTCGATGGGGCAAATGGCGGGTTTCCTTAGCCCGTACCTGGTGGGTTGGGTCAAGGACACCACCGGTTCGACCGATGCCGCGCTGTATCTGCTGGCGGGTGTGATTGTCGGCGGTAGCCTGTTGGCGTTGCGGATGACGCGTACGTTGCGGGCCTAATTCAGCAAGATCAAAAGATCGCAGCCTTCGGCAGTTCCCACACTGGATTGATGTACATCCTGTTGGAGCTGCCGGGGGCTGCGATCTTTTTGCTTTAATTCACTTTGCCCCATGCAGCGCTTCTGGTATTTGATGGAAGCTTTCCCATCGGCAAAAGGAGTTCGACATGAGCTATCGCACACTGGGTCATTCGGGGTTGCAGGTGTCTACCCTGACCCTCGGGACGATGATGTTCGGCGAGCATACCAGTACCGAAGATTCGCTGCGCATCATCGACAAGGCCTGGGATCAGGGCGTCAATTTCATCGACACCGCTGACGTCTACACCAACGGTCGCTCCGAAGAGATCGTCGGCGAAGCGATTGCCGGCAATCGCCATGAGTGGGTGCTGGCGACCAAAGTCGGCTTCGGCCCGGCGGATGGTGTGCCGAACCGCAGCGGCTTGAGCCGCAAGCACATCTTCAATGCCCTCGATGCCAGCCTCACTCGCCTTGGCACCGACTATCTCGACATTTATTACCTGCATCGCGAGGACCACAACACACCGTTGGAAGTGACGGTGTCGGCCATCGGCGATCTGATTCGTCAGGGCAAGATTCGCTATTGGGGTCTGTCGAACTATCGCGGCTGGCGGATTGCCGAGGTGATTCGCATCGCTGACAAACTGGGCATTGATCGCCCGGTCATCAGTCAGCCGCTGTACAACATCGTCAACCGCCAGGCCGAGACCGAGCAAATCAGCGCCGCCCAGACTTATGGCCTCGGCGTTGTTCCATACAGTCCGCTGGCCCGTGGCGTGCTCAGCGGCAAATATGCGCCGGATGTCACACCGGACGCCAACAGCCGCGCCGGGCGACAGGACAAGCGCATTCTGGAAACCGAATGGCGGGTGGAATCCCTGCGCATTGCTCAGCAGATCCAGCAATACACCCAAGGGCGCGGAGTCGGCATGGTCGAGTTTGCGATTGCCTGGGTGCTGAACAACAGCGCGGTGACGTCGGCGATTGTCGGGCCGCGTACTGAAGAACAGTGGGATGCGTATACCAAGGCGCAGGCCGTAAAAATCACCGCCGAAGATGAGGCATTCATTGATTCACTGGTGACGCCGGGACATGCGTCGACACCGGGATTTAATGATGTGAGCCATTTTGTGTCTGGCCGTAAACCTATTCAGGCCTGACACATACCCCTGTAGGAGCTGCGGCACGCTGCGATCTTTTGATTTTGTTTTTTAGAAGCAAGATCAAAAGATCGCAGCGTGCCGCAGCTCCTACAATGGAGTTGGGTCAGTGCTTTGGCAGATGTTGTAAATATTGAGCATCCGGCCAATATTCAGCACAAAAACCACGTATCCTTCGCGCCCCGTTTTACCACCACTCCGCGAGGACAGTTTGTCTAAAGGTATCGCTCTATCGGTTTCAGCCTCGGTGCTGTTTGCCGTCATGTATTACTACACCTCGCTGCTCACTCCTTTGAGCGGTGTGGAAATCTTCGGCTGGCGGATGCTCCTGACCGTGCCCTGCATGACCGTGTTCATGCTGGTGTCCGGTGAATGGCGGCGAGTGCTGGAGTTGCTGCGTCTGGTGGCGGGTTACCCCAAGCTGATCGGCGGTCTGCTCGTCTCGGCAGCGTTGCTGGGCGTGCAGCTTTGGCTGTTCATGTGGGCGCCGCTCAACGGCTACAGCCTTGATGTGTCGCTGGGGTATTTTCTGTTGCCCCTGGCGATGGTGCTGACCGGGCGTATCGCCTATGGCGACAGCTTGTCGTATCTGCAAAAGATCGCGGTGTTCTTCGCCACGCTTGGCGTGTTGAACGAGCTGTATCAGGTCGGCGGTTTTTCCTGGGCGACGATTGTAGTCGTGGTCGGTTACCCGCTGTATTTCGTGCTGCGCAAACGCTTGAAGACCGACCACCTCGGCGGATTGTGGGTCGATATGACCCTGATGCTGCCGGTCGCGTACTGGTTTGTGCAGGGTGGCGAGCAAGGTTTTGGCGTGTTCGATCAGTATCCGGGGTTGATGTGGCTGATTCCGCTGCTGGGTCTGATCAGCGCGTCGGCATTGGTGGTGTACATCATTGCCAGCCGTTTGCTGCCGTTCAGTCTGTTTGGCTTGTTGAGCTATGTTGAGCCGGTGTTGTTGCTCGGTGTCGCGCTGTTGCTCGGTGAGAGCATCAAGTCGGGGGAATGGCTGACTTACATTCCGATCTGGCTAGCGGTTGTGGTGCTGGTGTTCGAAGGCTTCAAGCACCTGATGCGCCAGCGCAGATTTTAAGCCCGATGCAAAACAACTGTGGGAGCTAGCCTGCTAGCGATTGCGATCTGTCAGTCAACATCAATGTTGAATCTGAAGACGCTATCGCTAGCAGGCTAGCTCCCACAAGTTTCATCGGAGTAGCAGATTACTCGGCAGTCAGTACGCCACGACGCACCTGGTCACGCTCGATCGATTCGAACAGTGCCTTGAAGTTACCCTCGCCGAAGCCATCATCGCCTTTACGCTGGATGAATTCGAAGAACACCGGCCCCATCAGGGTTTCCGAGAAGATCTGCAGCAGCAGACGCTTGTCGCCCGACTCGGACGAACCGTCCAGCAAGATACCGCGCGATTGCAGTTGATCGACTGGCTTGTTGAGTTATGTTGAGCCGGTGTTGCTGCTCGGTGTCGCGCTGTTGCTCGGTGAGAGCATCAAGTCGGGAGAATGGCTGACTTACATTCCAATCTGGCTGGCGGTTGTGGTGCTGGTGTTCGAAGGCTTCAAGCACCTGATGCGCCAGCGCAGATTTTAAGCCCGATGCAAAACAACTGTGGGAGCTAGCCTGCTAGCGATTGCGATCTGTCAGTCAACATCAATGTTGAATCTGAAGACGCTATCGCTAGCAGGCTAGCTCCCACAAGTTTCATCGGAGTAGCAGATTAGTCGGCAGTCAGTACACCACGACGTACCTGGTCACGCTCGATCGACTCGAACAGTGCCTTGAAGTTGCCCTCGCCGAAGCCATCATCGCCCTTGCGCTGGATGAATTCGAAGAACACCGGCCCCATCAGGGTTTCCGAGAAGATCTGCAGCAGCAGACGCTTGTCGCCCGACTCGGACGAACCGTCCAGCAAGATACCGCGCGATTGCAGTTGATCGACTGGCTCGCCGTGGTTTGGCAGGCGACCTTCAAGCATTTCGTAATAGGTTTCCGGCGGTGCAGTCATGAAGCGCATGCCGATTTTCTTCAGGCGATCCCAGGTGTCAATCAGGTTATCGCTGAGGAACGCCACGTGCTGGATGCCTTCACCGTTGAACTGCATCAGGAACTCTTCGATCTGCCCCGCACCCTTCGACGACTCTTCGTTGAGCGGGATACGGATCATGCCGTCCGGCGCAGTCATGGCTTTCGAGGTCAGGCCGGTGTATTCGCCCTTGATGTCGAAGTAGCGGATTTCACGGAAGTTGAACAGCTTCTCGTAGAAGTTCGCCCAGTAAGCCATGCGGCCGCGATATACGTTGTGGGTCAGGTGGTCGATGATCTTCAGGCCGGCACCGACTGGATTGCGATCAACACCTTCGATAAACACGAAGTCGATGTCGTAGATCGAGCTGCCTTCACCGAAACGGTCGATCAGGTACAGCGGCGCGCCGCCAATGCCTTTGATCGCCGGCAGGTTCAGTTCCATCGGGCCGGTTTCGATGTGGATCGGCTGAGCGCCGAGTTCCAGTGCGCGGCTGTAGGCCTTTTGCGAATCCTTGACGCGGAACGCCATGCCGCACACCGACGGGCCGTGTTCGGCCGCAAAGTACGAGGCAACGCTGTTCGGTTCGTTGTTGAGGATCAGATTGATCGCGCCCTGACGATACAGGTGCACGTTCTTGGAGCGGTGGGTTGCGACCTTGGTGAAGCCCATGATCTCGAAGATCGGCTCCAGCGCGCCAGGCGTCGGCGATGCGAACTCGATGAACTCAAAGCCCATCAGGCCCATTGGGTTTTCGTATAAATCTGTCATGGTGACGCCTCATCATTCTTATCAATTAACCAGGGTTATTTGTCAGTAATGCTGAGGTCGGCGGGAGGCGCGCAGGAGATGCCGCGCACACTGCGGGCGAGGAAGTCACCGTAGATCAGTTGAAACCCGAATATCTTCATTGTCGACCCAAGGCTCTTGCGGGCGAGGCTTCTGCTGCCAGAAGACGATTATTATTGTATGCGTAAACCGATTCTACACAGCGTAATAGTGGTTGTCTGCCCTCTCTATAAAATCCGCTTTTCTGGCGTACGCGCAAGGGGTTTGTTGCACAGGTAGCCGCCCTTGCATTTATTGATCCGCGCTACGAATCCACCGGAGTTGAGCGGCGCAAGCGACACCGGCCATCTATCATCCCCTTTGATTGATCTACCTTGAGTTGGCGCGCCCTCGCCCGGCCTGCATTCGAGAACCTCATTTTTCGTAACAGGATGCGCCCATGCCCCTGACTGTAAGACCCCGCCGCAATCGCAGCATCCGAATATTGGTAACGCTGATCTGCGGCCTGCTTCCCTTTTTACTGGGCACCGCGATCCTCTATATGCAAGCCGAGCGCTCTTTGCAGCAAAGCAGTCAGAACACTGCCGACGAAGCCTTGCGCCAATTCGAGTTGATGCTCGACAACACCGCCCAGGCAGCCCACGAGCTGCTGCCACTGGCAGGCCAACCCTGCAACGACGTCAAGCTGGCCTTGCGCGAGCAGGTCACGCGGCGCCCTTTCGTGCGCTCGACCAATCTGGTCTGGGACAACAACCTCTATTGCAGTTCGTTGTTCGGTGATTATCAGGAAGCGGTCAACCCGGGCGATTACGCGCAGGGCAAGTTATGGCTGATGAATGGCAACCCGGTGACACCCAACACCGCGCTGCTGGTGTTTCGGCTGAGCGAAGGCCGGGGCGGCGCGCTGACGACGCTCGACGGCTATCACCTGAGTAACATTCTGCGTCTGATCGGCCGGCAAACGCTTTTATTGCTGCAGGTCGGCGATACCTGGTTATCTGCGGATGGCAAAGTACATGAAGGCCCTCCGCCAGAGCTGCCAGTGGCGCAAAGCATGCTGAATTCTTCACGCTATGCCTTCAGTGTGTCCGCTGGCTACCCCGAGGGCGAAACCTGGCGTTACATGCTCGTTGAATATCCGCCGCTGTTCAGCCTGCTGATGTTTTTTGGTGTGGTGTCAGGCGCAATCGGCCATATGGTGCAAAAGCGCTCTACTTCGCCGAGCCATGAAATGCTGAGGGCGCTGGAGGCTGGCGAGTTTATTCCGTACTTTCAGCCGGTGGTACACGGCGACAGCAAGTTGTGGTCGGGCGCCGAAGTTCTGATGCGCTGGAACCATCCCAAGGAGGGCCTGGTACGCCCGGATCTGTTCATTCCGTTCGCCGAGCATTCCGGCCTGATCGTACCGATGACCCGAGCCTTGATGAGACAGACTGCCGCCCTGCTCGGGCCGATCTCCTCGACTCTGCCCGCGCCATTTCACGTAGGTATCAACATCACGGCAAACCATTGCCAGGATCTGGAGTTGGTTGAGGACTGCCGCGAGTTCCTTGCAGCCTTTGTCCCCGGCAGCATTGATCTGGTACTGGAGCTGACCGAGCGCGAGCTGATCGAGCCGACCGACGTTACCCGGCAACTGTTCGATCAGTTGCATGCGCTTGGCGTAAGAATCGCCATCGATGACTTTGGCACCGGTCACTCCAGCCTCGCCTATCTGCGCAAGTTCAATGTCGACTTCCTGAAGATTGATCAGAGTTTCGTCGCCATGATCGGTCTCGACGCGTTATCGCGGCATATTCTGGACAGCATCATTGAACTGTCGGCCAAGCTTGATCTGGGGATTGTCGCCGAGGGCGTGGAAACCCAGGCGCAGTCCGATTATTTGACTGCCCATCATCACGTCAACTTCCTGCAAGGCTACCTGTTCGGCAAACCAATGCCGGCAGCGGATTTCATTAACGCATTAAATCACCATTAACTAAGCGATCTCTAGACAGGTGCGCCGCCCAGGCGCACCAATTTGATACAAAAGTGTGCCTCCGTTACATGAAGAAAAACTCAGGATTTACTCTTGCGTCATTAACTACTACAATTTTTCATGCCTGACGCTAGATTCGCAGGTGAGCCATTATCACCGAGTCGCTTCAAGGCTCTTGGCTTATAGCTTTGTTTGCGGTTGGTATCAGCCAAACACACTATTGGAGTAAAGATATTGTCCAGACTCGCTGAATTTCGTGCAGCTGAAAAAGCCCTTCAGGAACAGCTCAAGCAGCTGGAATCGCTGAAGAACGATGCCGGGCTCAAGAAAGAAATCGAATTCGAAGAAAAGCTTCAAGGGTTGATGAAACACTACGGCAAAGGCCTGAAAGACATCATCGCCATTCTCGATCCGAACCCGGCCAAATCCGCCCTGCAGACATCCGCAGCGCCTAAAACCCGTCGTGCTCGTGTGGTCAAGGTTTACCACAACCCGCACACCGGCGAATTGATTGAAACCAAGGGTGGCAATCATCGCGGGCTGAAAGCCTGGAAGGAACAATACGGTGCAGCCACCGTTGATTCCTGGTTGCGCGGTTAATCTTCCGCCTGTAAGCAAAGCCCTGCCATTGCAGGGCTTTTTTATGGCTGACATTTAACAAATGTAACGAATTTCGCCGAGAAAGTTAGGATTTGTCTGTAACGTCGCTGAGCCAAAGCGCTAAACATTGTGCGCCACGATGTTGCAAGCCATGCTGAATTTAAACTTTGTGCTTAATCCGTTCGCGTATCTAACACTCGCAGCGGCACAGAACAGATGATTAAAGTTTCAGACTGTTTCTCACCGCCACTATTTCGCCTTCGCTGGCCTTATAAACCTCTGCCTGGCCCGCGTAAGAAAGTACGTATGCCTTATCGGCGTCAACGGCTGCAACCAATGTTTGCGACAACACATGCCGGCCGTTTTCAGTGATCGTGCAAGTGGTTTCCAGCGCCGACAAGGAACCCAGCGTCGCCTGATGCACTCGGTTACAGACACTCTGATAACCGCCCTGGAAAAAGTCCTTCTGGATCGACTTGCGCATTTCCAGCAAGACACCCTGCAAGTTGACTTGATGGCCACTTTCCACCTGAGTCATCGTCAACTCCATCACCATGACTTGATTGCCATCGGCGTCGTTTTTCACTGCGCGCTGCCGGGAAACCTGAGGCGTCGCAGCGGGCACTGTCTCGACTTCCCACCCGGTGGGCCAGGTAATGCTCGGCTCATCCGCCAATAGCGGACCAGCAATCAGGGACAAGCTGACAAAAACCAACAGCCATTTGAACGGTCGGATCATTACCGGAAGCACTCGCAGATTGATCCGCAAAGTCTGAGGCCCGACCGCGCTCAGGGCAAGCCGCGTATTCGGTTTGGCGATGCCGACAGGCATGCGTATCATTGCGTCCATTCACTCGCCCATTGTTACGGAGGGCCTATGAGCCTGCACGAACTGAACACTTTCCCTGGCATTACCGCCGCCCCGGACAGCGCAACCCGCAATTTCGTCTTCAACCACACCATGCTGCGTGTGAAGGACATCACCAAGTCGCTGGATTTCTACACCCGCGTTCTGGGTTTCTCGCTGGTTGAAAAGCGCGACTTCGCGGAAGCCGAGTTCAGCCTGTATTTCCTGGCTCTGGTCGACAAGGCGCAGATCCCGGCCGACGCCGCTGCGCGCACCGAATGGATGAAGTCGATTCCCGGCATTCTGGAACTGACCCACAACCACGGCACTGAAAACGACGCCGACTTCGCTTACCACAACGGCAATACCGATCCGCGTGGTTTTGGCCATATCTGCATCTCGGTACCGGATATCGTTGCCGCGTGTGCACGTTTCGAAGAACTGGGCTGCGACTTCCAGAAGCGCCTGAGCGATGGCCGCATGAAGAGCCTGGCGTTTATCAAAGACCCGGATAACTATTGGGTTGAGATTATTCAGCCAACACCGCTGTAACTGGCGGCACAAAAAAACCCATGATCACTCATGGGTTTTTTCGTTTCAGGCCTGACGTTTACGCCGGGGCCGATGTGCGGATCAGGTGATCGAATGCACTCAGCGAAGCCTTGGCGCCCTCGCCCACCGCAATTACGATCTGTTTGTACGGCACGGTGGTCACGTCACCTGCGGCGAAGATGCCAGGGATCGACGTTTCACCACGGTTATCGACAATGATCTCGCCACGCGGTGAAAGCTCGATGGTGCCTTTGAGCCAATCGGTGTTAGGCAGCAGACCGATCTGCACGAAGACCCCTTCCAGCTCGACAGTACGCAGTTCGTCAGTGTTGCGATCCTTGTAACGCAGACCGTTGACCTTCTGCCCGTCGCCAGTCACTTCAGTGGTTTGCGCACTGGTGATCACGGTGACGTTCGGCAAGCTGTGCAATTTGCGCTGCAATACCGCATCGGCACGCAGTTGAACGTCAAACTCCAGCAAGGTCACGTGAGCCACGATACCCGCCAGGTCGATGGCCGCTTCGACGCCGGAGTTACCGCCGCCAATCACCGCCACGCGCTTGCCCTTGAACAGCGGACCATCGCAGTGCGGGCAGTACGCCACGCCTTTGTTACGGTAATCCTGTTCGCCCGGCACGTTCATTTCACGCCACCGCGCACCGGTCGCCAGAATCACGCTTCTAGCCTTCAAGGTCGCGCCGCTGGCGAAACGGACTTCATGCAGTTCGCCGTTTTTGCCCGGAATCAGCTTGTCGGCACGTTGCAGGTTCATGATGTCCACGTCGTATTGCTTGACGTGCTCTTCCAGCGCAGTGGCCAGTTTCGGGCCTTCGGTTTCCTGTACGGAAATGAAGTTCTCGATGGCCATGGTGTCCAGCACTTGTCCGCCGAAACGCTCCGCCGCAACGCCAGTACGAATGCCTTTACGGGCAGCGTAAATCGCTGCGGAAGCACCGGCCGGACCGCCGCCGACGACCAATACGTCGAAAGCCGCTTTGGCGCTGATTTTCTCGGCCTGACGCTCGATGGCGCCAGTGTCGAGTTTGGCGAGGATTTCTTCCAGGCCCATACGGCCCTGACCGAAATTTTCACCGTTCAAGTAGATGCTCGGCACGGCCATGATCTTGCGATCGTTGACTTCGTCCTGGAACAGCGCACCGTCGATGGCGACGTGGCGGATGTTCGGGTTCAACACGGCCATCAGGTTCAGCGCCTGAACCACGTCCGGGCAGTTCTGGCAGGACAGCGAGAAGTACGTCTCAAATGTGAATTCGCCTTTGAGCGAGCGAATCTGCTCGATCACTTCAGCACTGGCTTTCGAAGGGTGGCCGCCGACTTGCAGCAGGGCCAGCACCAGCGAGGTGAATTCGTGGCCCATCGGGATACCGGCGAAACGCAGACTGATGTCAGCGCCCGGGCGGTTGATCGAGAACGATGGCTTGCGTGCATCGTCACCGCTGTCGATCAAGGTAATTTGGCTCGAAAGACTGGCAACGTCTTTCAGCAGTTCAAGCATTTCACGGGATTTCGCACCGTCGTCGAGAGAAGCAACGATCTCGATCGGCTGGGTGACCCGTTCCAGGTACGATTTCAACTGGGCTTTAAGATTGGCGTCCAACATACGGGCGATTTCCTTTGTTTATTTGAGGCGAAAAAAAGCCCGAGCGAATCTCGCCCGGGCTTTTCTTGAGGGCGGTGCAGCTTACTGAGTAGGTGCGGAGTTCCGCCCTGAGTAGCGTGTCACAGACTTAGATCTTGCCGACCAGGTCCAGGGACGGAGCCAGAGTGGCCTCGCCTTCTTTCCACTTGGCTGGGCAAACTTCGCCCGGGTGAGCAGCAACATACTGAGCGGCCTTGATCTTGCGCAGCAGCTCGGAAGCGTCACGGCCAACGCCGCCATCGTTCAGTTCAACGATTTTGATCTGGCCTTCAGGGTTGATCACGAAGGTGCCACGGTCAGCCAGACCAGCTTCTTCGATCAGGACGTCGAAGTTGCGGGAGATCACCTGAGTCGGGTCGCCGATCATGGTGTACTGGATTTTGCCGATGGCTGGCGAAGTGTTGTGCCAGGCAGCGTGAGCAAAGTGGGTGTCGGTGGAAACGCTGTAGATCTCTACGCCGAGCTTCTGGAAAGCAGCGTAGTTGTCAGCCAGGTCTTCCAGCTCGGTTGGGCAAACGAAGGTGAAGTCGGCTGGGTAGAAGAACACTACCGACCACTTGCCTTTCAGGTCAGCGTCCGATACTTGAACGAAGTCGCCGTTTTTGAACGCGGTAGCTTTGAACGGTTTTACTTGACTGTTGATGATAGGCATCGATGACTCTCCGTCAGGGGTTATGAAGTTGATGGGGTGAATCCTACCCACTCACTCGACGGATGGCTCATTGGCAAACCTGATGCTGCTGATTTGTTTTCGCTATTAGCTGACTGTATTAATAGAAGAAAACGATATCTAGGGCGAAGCCGGTTTATCCGTAATCCGAGCCATCCCTTGAAAGGGGCTGGCTTCAACATAGCGCATTGCCGACTTCATATCCTTCCAGCCGACGTAACTCATCAGCGACTTCAGATCCCAACCGCTTTGATGGGCCCAGGTTGCGAAGCCGCGACGCAGGGAATGACTGGTGTAGCGTCCGGCAGCGATCCCGGCGCGCTCCAGAGCCTGGCGCAATAAAGGAATCACGCTGTTGGCGTGCAGCTCCTCTTCGCTCAGATTGCCCCAGCGGTCGATACCGCGAAACACCGGACCGCGTACCAGCGCAGCTTCGGTGATCCATTCGATATAGGCCTGCACCGGGCACAAGCGCAGGAGCGCCGGGGTTTGATAAGTCTGCCCGAGGTTTTCCCGGTCGCCCTTGCTACGCGGCAAATACAGAGTGATCCCCCCGCCCGCGTGCGCCTGCACATGCTCGATCTGTAGACGGCACAACTCGTCACTGCGAAAGCCACGCCAGAAACCGAGCAGGATCAGCGCCCGGTCGCGATATGCCCGGAGCAACGACGGCCGATCCTGTTGCTGTTTGGCCGTAAGGGCTTCCTGCTCGAGCCAATCGACCACGCGCTCCAGATCCTGCAATTGCAGCGGCTCGGCCTGTTTTTCCTGTGCTGGATGCAGCGCACGAATGCCCTTGAACGCCTTGCGCACCACCGGTGCCTTGGTCGGATCGGCAAAGCCCTGGCTGTTATGCCACTGCGCCAGCGCCGACAAGCGCAGTTTCAGCGTGTTGATCGACAGCACACCCGCGTGCGCTACCAGATAGCGCGCAACGCTGTCAGCCGTCGCCGGCAGAAATCCTCCCCAGGTCACTTCGAAGTGCTCGACCGCCGCACGATAGCTGCGGCGGGTGTTGTCACGGGTGGCGGCTTGCAGATAGCGATCCAGATCGCTCATGGGCAGATTTCTCGCAGCTGTACTGATTACTGGGTTGGAAAGCGCATTTTGGCGCATGACATTGGGTAATACCAGTATATCCCGCACTATATAAATCATTAATTTAAACTTGTTTTCAGCATGGTACACTGCGTACTTTAGTGGCATGTACCACAGTACGTAATCGTAGGAGTTCACATGGCCCGTGGCGGCATTACCAAAGCACTGGTGCAGATCGCGCGCACAGCGATTCTGGCTCGCGGCGAACACCCAAGCATCGATGCAGTACGCATTGAAATGGGCAACACCGGCTCAAAAACCACGATCCATCGTTATTTGAAGGAGCTGGATGACGGCAGCACTTCGGTTGAAGCCAGCGTCGAGCCTATTGATGATGAGCTGATGGCGCTGGTTTCTCGTCTTGCGCAACGCCTGAAAGAACAGGCGCAAGAGCCGATCGAACAAGCCCGCGAGCAGTTTGAGGAACAGCGTGACGCGCTCGAAACCCAGTTGAAGCAGACCCGCCAGACACTGGAAAAGCTCGAACAGGAACACGACATTCGTGGCGCAGCGCTGGAACGCGAATCCGAAGCCTTGCAAAACATCCGTTCGATGCTACAGACCGAGCAAACCCGCAACGCCGGCCTGAATCAGGCGCTGGCAGATTTCGAATTACGCTTGCAAGACAAGGACGAGCAGATCCGCTCACTGGAAGAAAAGCACCTGCATGCCCGCGACGCGCTTGAGCATTACCGCAACGCGACCAAAGAACAGCGCGAGCAGGAACAGAGCCGCCACGAAGGGCAAGTGCAGCAATTGCAGATGGAGTTGCGTCAGGCGCAACAAAGCTCGCTGGTGCGCCAGGATGAGATTACTCAGTTGCACCGCGACAACGAACGCCTGCTGACTGAAAATCGCGGAACGCTTCGTGAGCTGAGCCTGTTGCAGGATCAACTCAAGCACAGCAATCAGCGCCAGGATCAATTGCTGGAACAAACCAGCCGCGTCGACAGCGAACGCACCCTCCTCCAGGAACGCTTGCGCGTGGCGCTGCTGGAAAGCCAGACGTTCAAACAGAACGCCGACGAGCAATCGCAGCTCAATCAGTCACTGGAAAAGGAATTGAGTAAAGCTCAGGCGAGCCTGGAAGACAGCTTGCGTCTGGCGGCCACCGTTGCGGCGGCGCCAGACAAAGCCAAATCGAAAGACGCTTAAGCGCCGACCGGCGTACGCATGGTGACAAACTCTTCGGCGGCCGTCGGGTGTACCCCGATCGTGTCGTCGAAGTCACGCTTGGTCGCGCCAGCCTTCAAGGCAATCGCCAGACCTTGCACGATTTCGCCGGCATCCGGACCCACCATGTGGCAACCGAGCACCTTGTCAGTCTTGCCGTCGACCACCAGCTTCATCAACGTGCGTTCCTGACATTCAGTCAGGGTCAGCTTCATCGGCCGGAAACGGCTTTCGAAGATCACCACCTCATGCCCATGCTCGCGAGCTTCTTCCTCGGTCAGACCGACAGTGCCAATGTTTGGCAGACTGAACACCGCCGTCGGGATCATCTTGTAATCCACCGGACGATATTGCTCCGGCTTGAACAGACGCCGCGCCACCGCCATGCCTTCAGCCAGTGCCACAGGTGTCAGTTGCACACGGCCGATGACATCGCCCAGCGCCAGAATCGACGGCTCGGTGGTCTGATATTGCTCGTCGACCTTGATAAAGCCCTTGTCGTCCAACTGCACGTCGGTATTTTCCAGCCCGAGATTGTCGAGCATCGGACGACGACCCGTGGCGTAGAACACGCAATCTGCTTCAAGTACGCGACCATCCTTGAGCGTAGCCTTGAGCGAACCGTCGGCCTGCTTGTCGATGCGTGCGATGTCTGCGTTGAATTGCAGATCCATGCCGCGCTTGGTCAGTTCTTCCTGCAAGTGCTTGCGCACTGCACCGTCGAAACCGCGCAGGAACAGATCACCGCGATACAGCAAAGTCGTGTTGGCGCCCAAGCCGTGGAAAATCCCGGCGAATTCGACCGCGATGTAACCGCCGCCAACGACCAATACGCGTTTTGGCAGCTCTTTAAGGAAGAACGCCTGATTCGAGCTGATCGCATGTTCGTGCCCCGGAATTTCCGGAATCTGCGGCCAGCCACCGGTCGCGATCAGAATATTCTTGGCGGTGAAGCGCTCGCCATTCACCTCTACCTCGTGTGGACCAGTGATCTTCGCGTGTGCTTCATGCAAGGTCACGCCGCTGTTGACCAGCAGATTGCGATAAATCCCGTTGAGGCGATTGATCTCGCGATCCTTATTGGCGATCAGGGTTGCCCAATCGAAATTGGCCTCACCCAGACTCCAGCCAAACCCGGATGCCTGCTCAAAGTCCTCGGCAAAATGCGCGCCGTACACCAGCAATTTTTTCGGGACGCAACCAACGTTGACGCAGGTACCGCCCAGATAACGACTCTCGGCCACGGCCACTTTCGCACCAAACCCGGCAGCAAAACGCGCAGCACGCACACCGCCGGAACCGGCACCAATCACATAAAGGTCAAAATCGTAGGCCATTTCTATCTCCTCGGCAGGCGATCAGCATACCTGCTGGTATCAGTCGGGCAAGCGTTGCCAGCGTTATGGGGGCAGAAAACAAAAAAGCCACCCGAAGGTGGCTTTTTGTACAGACGAATCAAGCGCTCTTAGTAAGCCTTGCCAGTCTTGTAGAAGTTCTCGAAGCAGAAGTTGGTTGCTTCGATGTAGCCTTCAGCGCCACCGCAGTCGAAACGCTTGCCTTTGAACTTGTAGGCCATTACGCAGCCGTTCTGGGCTTGTTTCATCAGGGCGTCGGTGATCTGGATTTCGCCGCCCTTGCCTGGCTCGGTCTGTTCGATCAGGTCGAAGATGTCCGGGGTCAGGATGTAACGGCCGATGATCGCCAGGTTCGACGGTGCATCTTCTGGTTTTGGTTTTTCAACCATGCTGTGAACGCGGTAGATGTCGTCGCGGATCATCTCGCCGGCAATTACGCCGTACTTGCTGGTTTCCTCAGGGTCGACTTCTTGAATGGCGATGATCGAGCAGCGGAACTGCTTGTACAGCTTGACCATCTGGGTCAGAACGCCGTCGCCTTCGAGGTTTACGCAGAGGTCGTCCGCCAGTACCACGGCGAACGGTTCGTCACCGATCAGTGGACGGCCGGTCAGGATCGCGTGGCCGAGACCTTTCATTTCGGTCTGACGGGTGTAGGAGAACGAGCATTCGTCGAGCAGTTTGCGGATACCGACCAGATATTTCTCTTTGTCGGTGCCTTTGATCTGGTTTTCCAGCTCGTAGCTGATGTCGAAGTGGTCTTCCAGAGCGCGCTTGCCACGACCGGTCACGATCGAGATTTCAGTCAGGCCAGCGTCCAGAGCTTCTTCAACGCCGTACTGGATCAGTGGCTTGTTTACCACCGGCAGCATTTCTTTGGGCATGGCTTTAGTCGCTGGCAGGAAGCGAGTACCGTAACCGGCTGCTGGGAACAAGCATTTCTTGATCATATAAGTCCTTGAAAGGGCTGTGTGTACGAGTTTCGGCGCAGTCTAATCAGGCGGCGTGCACCTTACAATGCCCCGCACTGGCTAACCGATGCCATCATAGAGAAATATTCTTGCCGATAGTTCCGTTGGCGACCTCAGGCAGCGAAATCAGCTTAGCTCAAAGACGCCGGCAAACTGGATAACCATACGCTGATCATCCCCCAATGCGAGCATTTGCCGGTATCATGGCGCCTTTGAACCAGCGAACGAGACAGATAGATGGCCGCGGTAAAAATCATCAACGGGTACGTGATCGACAAGAAAGACGGCAAGTGGACGCTGACCACTACCAATGGCGAACACATCGCCGGGCCTTTCGACAGCGAGCAAATGGCGACTGATGTTGCCTCGGTGTTCACCGACACTCCAGCATCGGCGAAGCGCCGTGGCAAAGATCAGGACGACTGATCTGCTGCGAACCGCCCCAAGCCCTGCCCGAGCGCAGGGCTTTTTTGTGTCGATACACAAATGAATGGCCAATCGCTATAACCTTTTCATGGCGGCGCTGTCAGAGCGTCTAGCCCCCTCGCTGAAGACGACATAAACATGAACAGATTATTGCCACTGATCGCAGTATTGGCCCTGAGCGGCTGCGCCACCTCACAACCCACTTACCTGCACAACGGCGAACAAGGTCTCACCATTGATTGCTCGGGCGAGGCCAATTCCTGGGCCGCCTGCTATGAAAAGGCTGATGCATCCTGCGCGGGCACCGGTTATCGCATCGTCGGCACTGACGGGACGCCTGCTCCCAAGGAAAGCGACAAGACCTTGGGCGTTGACGTAGGGAACTACAAAACCCGCAGCGTGGTGGTGGTCTGCAAATAGGCCTTACATGTGGATTTCGGCGAATTTGATCCCGAGCCCACGCACTACTTCGATCAGGTCATCGAGCCGATTGAAGGACTCGACTTCGTCGTTATCGTCCACCAGGAAGTAGCTGCGACCGGCGCTCTTCTTGAAAAACACGATCCATTCACCCGGATTCGCCGGGTTTTGAATCACATGGGTGGCAGAAATAAGGCCCTCTGCGTGCCGCTGCCGCACTTGCTCTCGCTTCATCGCGTCTCCAGAAATGAAAATGCCGTCAAAGCAGGGCTTTGACGGCATCGATGCTGACTGCTGACAGTTTATCAGCCAGAAATGCACGCGGTGGCAGCATTACGAACATCCCAAGGGCGCAATGGCACGTTGGACATCCGCTCATGCAGCTTGATACTGCTGCCGCCGGAGCGATCTTCGATATCAAACACCGCCGCCGGGCCAGACGAAAACTTGCCCGGAACGATTACCCGAACGCCGTCCTTGTGCGGCTGCATTTGCAGCGCGCCGCGGCTATCAGCCAGCTTCTCGGACAAACATTGAGCATATTCATGGGGCTTCTTGCCGGAAATCACGCTCATGGTCGGCAACGTTTCGTTGATCTCGGAAACGTTCGCGCAACCACCCATCGCCAATATCAACGGCAGACACACCACTCCCCACTTCATACAAATCCTCCAATAAAGACCCTCCGACAGCATAAATGCTGTTTTTCTCCAAGGTCCGGTCCATTTAACCCGCATCGAATCGCGAATAACTGTTTTTAATTGTCAAAGCGACGCCCGACGGCGGGATAATAACCCGTGCGGGCTGATAAACTGCGCCAATCGCCCATGCTATCGTTTTGATTTTGTAGAAAAAGCCCTTCTGGAGGCGCCCATGAAATATATTCACCAGCGCGAGCACCTCAACGAAGACGACATCGTCGTCATCCAATGCTCGCAAACCTGCAACATCCGTCTGATGAACGACGCCAACTTCCGCTCGTTCAAGAACGGCGGCCGTCACACCTATCACGGCGGTGCCTTCGACACTTTCCCGGCCCGTATTACCGCGCCGAGCACCGGTTTCTGGAACATCACGATCGACACCGTGAACCGCAAGGCCATCAGCGTCACGCGCAAGCCGACTCTGACGCACTCGATCAAGATCATTCGCCGCTCCAGCACCAAACTCAGCTGAGCCGCCCCGCCAACGCAGACAGGTAAGCATGACCGTGGCCCAAACGACCAAATACGTCATCAAATACGTCATCAAATACAAACTCAACGGTGAACGCCGTTTCGAGTTCGCACAACTGGAAAACGGCACCGCCGAAGAAGCCAAAGCCGTGCTTGATGCAATGCACGACCAGGGCGACGATGTCATCACCGAGATCAGCGTCAGCAAGGCGCTGTAAACACGGGCGAGCGCGCCATGCACCCGACGACCTTCGATCTGTTTGCCGATACCGAAGCCGGACAACAGCCCCGAGCTGATCAGATCGGCGAGCAATCGTGGGTGCTCCGAGGCTTTGCCCTGCCCTGCGTCGATCAAATTCTGACGGCGCTGGAAGCGATTCTCCTCGCAGCACCACTGCGCCACATGGTGACTCCCGGTGGTTTCAGCATGTCCGTGGGCACCAGCAGTTGTGGGGCATTAGGCTGGATCACCGATCGCAGCGGCTATCGCTACTCGACGGTAGATCCGCTCAGCGGCTTTCTCTGGCCGGAAATGCCGGAGGTGTTCAGTGAACTGGCGCGCAATGCTGCTTCGAAGGCAGGCTTTGCCGACTTCAACGCCGATTCCTGCCTGATCAATTGCTATGTCCCAGGTGCGAAGATGTCTTTGCATCAGGATAAAGACGAAAAAGCCTACGCCGCACCGATCGTTTCCCTCTCGCTCGGCCTACCCGCAATGTTTCTGTTCGGTGGTTTCGCCCGTGGTGACAAACCTCAGCGCATCCCCCTGTTGCACGGCGACATGGTGGTCTGGGGCGGAGTCGATCGTCTGCGCTATCACGGTGTTTTGCCGATCAAACAAGGACATCATCCACGCTTGGGCGAACAGCGGATCAACCTGACGTTTCGCATAGCTGGCTGACCGCAAAAAGTTTGACCGCAAGGCCCGGAGTGTTGCAGTAATTGCCGCTGGTTAACCTGAATCAAACAGGTCCACGGATTACCCGCCATGAAAACGCTTTCGCAAACCATCAAGACTGAAGATGACCCACGCTGGGCCGCTGTCGTCGCACGTGACTCGACGGCGGACGGGCAATTTGTGTATGCGGTCAAAACGACTGGCGTTTACTGCCGTCCGAGCAGTCTTTCGAGATTGCCGAAACCGCAGAACGTCGAATTCTTCTCCACTGCCGAAGACGCCGAGGCTGCGGGTTATCGCCCGAGCAAACGCGCAAGCAAGGACCAGAGTGAAGTAACCGCGCAGCATGCCGCCACTGTCGCCACAGCCTGTCGACAAATCGAATCCGCCGAAAACCTGCCCGCACTTAATGAACTCGCCGAGACCGCAGGTCTCAGCCCTTTTCACTTCCACCGCGTGTTCAAGGCTGCCACCGGCCTGACACCCAAGGGATACGCCGCGGCCCATCGCTCGCGCAAAGTACGCGAACGGCTCGCGAATGGCGGCTCGGTGACTGCGGCTCTGTACGACGCCGGTTTTAACTCCAACAGCCGCTTCTACGAAGCCGCCGATCAATTGCTCGGCATGACGCCCGGTGAATATCGTGCCGCCGGACAGAACAACGACATTCGCTTCGCTGTCGGCCAGTGCTCGCTCGGGGCGATTCTGGTGGCGCAAAGTGAACGCGGGGTTTGCGCGATTCTGTTGGGAGACGATCCGCATCAATTGGTCTGTGATCTGCAGGATCAATTTCGACGGGCAAACCTGATTGGCGCTGATAACGATTTTGAACAGCTGATCGCGAAAGTCGTGGGATTCATCGAAGCGCCGGCCATCGGCCTCGATCTGCCACTCGACGTCAGAGGCACGGCTTTTCAGGAACGGGTGTGGCAGGCGTTGCGCGAGATTCCAATCGGAAGCACCGCCAGTTACACCGACATTGCCCAGCGAATTGGTGCCCCGAAAGCCGTACGCGCAGTAGCGCAGGCCTGCGGAGCTAACCGGTTGGCAGTGGCGATTCCCTGCCATCGAGTGGTGCGCAGCGACGGCAATCTTTCCGGCTATCGCTGGGGTGTCGAGCGCAAACGCGAGTTACTGCAACGCGAAACCCAGCCTTAACGGATGCCGATTTAAACCTGTCAGCGATTGACGTCCACCACAACTCGCCCGCGCAATTGACCGGCCAGCAGTTTCGGCGCAGCTTCAATGGCTTCGCTCAGGCTGATTTCCTGACTGATCAAGTCCAGCAAAGCGAAGTCCAGATCCTTGGCCAAGCGATCCCAGGCTTGCACACGACGCGCCTTGGGCTGGGTCACGCTGTTGATCCCGGCGAGCGTCACGCCACGCAAAATGAATGGCGCGACCGACGCCGGAAAGTCCATGCCCTGGGCCAGGCCGCATGCTGCAACGGTGCCTTCCGCGCGGGTACCGGCGCAGGCGTTGGCCAGCGTGTGGCTGCCGACCGAGTCGATTACTGCCGCCCAGCGTTCCTTGGCCAGCGGTTTGCCCGGTGCCGACAGGGTCGCGCGGTCAATGATTTCGCTGGCTCCCAGACGCTGCAAGTATTCGTGCTCGGAAACCCGGCCCGTGGACGCCACCACGCGATAACCGAGCTTGCTCAGCAAGGCGATGGCAAAGCTGCCGACACCACCATTCGCGCCAGTGACCAACACTTCACCCTGCTCAGTCGTCACGCCATTGCGCTCAAGCGCCATGATGCACAGCATCGCCGTGTAGCCGGCCGTGCCGATGGCCATGGCTTGCGCAGCGGTAAAAGCTTTCGGCAATGGAATCAGCCAGTCGCCATTGAGCCGCGCCTTCTGCGCCAGACCGCCCCAATGACCCTCGCCGACACCCCAGCCGTTGAGCAGCACCTGATCGCCAACCTTATAGTCAGGATGCGAGCTGACTTCGACCGTACCCGCCAGATCGATCCCCGGCACCATCGGAAACTTGCGCACCACCGGGCTGCTGCCGGTAATCGCCAGACCGTCCTTGAAGTTCAGTGTGCTGTAAGCAACTTGCACTGTGACGTTGCCTTCCGGTAACTGCTCGTCGTTGATCTGCTGCAGGTCGGCGCGATAACCGTTGTCGTCTTTGTTGATCAGGATGGCGTTGAACATGACTGCCTCTCAATGAATGGATTCCACTGTTCGTATGCTTGAAATAACACAAAGAAACACATTGCCCCACCCGACTTTCTGCCAATGCGCAAATCCGACGGGAATTTCCGTGGCGGGCGACTATGCTTTTCCGACGGCCTCGCTAACCCTGCGATTCCTGCCAAAGTAGTCCTGTCGACGGAGCTGACAATGTCTTACCCGCGTTTGTTTTTTGTAATGCTGATGCTCTGTCTGCTGTCATTGAGCAATGCCTGGGCGGCACCCGCGCCAGCTGCTGCGCAAACAGCCCCCGCCGAACCGAGCTGGCCGCAGGTCATCACCAGCGGCAATGCCAAATTGACCGTGTATCAACCGCAGCTCGATAGCTGGGACGGCTACACGCTCAATGCCCGCGCCGCTGTTGAAGCCACGGGCGCCGATGGCAAGTCGACTTACGGCATCGTGCAGTTCAGCGCCCATACGCTGGTCGACAAGGCCACGCGCTGGGTCGCGCTCGATCAATACAAAATCATCAAGGCCGATTTCCCCGCCGACGCCAGTCAATCGGGCACCTGGCTGACGGCGCTGCAAAAAGACGCCGACAAGCGCAAGAAAACCATTTCCCTCGATCAACTGGAAGCGGCGGTCGGCGTACTTTCGGCAGAGCAAAAGGCTGACAGTGCTGCGCTGGAAAACACACCGCCGACGATCATCAGTTCCGACGTGCCCGCCATGCTGGTGTACATCGATGGTGACGCGGCCTATCGCGCGGTCGATGGCACCTCGCTGCAACGAGTGATCAACACCCGACCGTTGCTGCTCAAGGATGCGCAGGGCAAGCACTACCTGCATGTCTTCGACGGCTGGATGGTTGCCGACCAGATCAATGGCGAATACTCCCGCCTGGCGACACCTCCGCCCGCCGATCTGGAAAAAGCCAAGCAGGCCGCGATTCAGAGCCGTCAGGTGGATTTGCTCACCGGGCAAAGCGATCCGAAAGACAAGCTGCCAAGCCTCGCCAAACCACCGCAGCCGAAGATTTTTATCGCCACTACGCCTACCGAACTGATCGTTACCGACGGCGCCGCGCAATGGCTGCCGATTCAGGGCACGCAGTTGCTGTATGTCAGCAACACGACCGGGCACATCTTCAAGGAAATCGGTGATCAGGACAGCTACGTGCTGATCTCCGGGCGCTGGTTCCGCGCCGCAGACATGAACGGCCCGTGGACGTTTACCCCGGCGGACAAACTGCCAGCGGACTTCGCCAACATCCCGGACGACAGCCCGAAGGAAAACGTCAAAGCTTCGGTCGCCGGAACGCCTCAGGCCAAGGAAGCGGCAATTGCCGCCACGATTCCACAGACCTCGGCAATCAAGAAAAGCGCAGTAAAAATGACCGCGCCGCAATTCGACGGCGAGCCACAACTTAAAGCCATCAACAACACTCCACTGCAATACGTGATCAACAGCGCCACGCCGATCATCCGTGTCGACAACAACAGTTGGTATGCGGTGGAAAACGGCATCTGGTTTAACGCCAGCTCGGTGAATGGTCCCTGGACCGTCGCCAGTTCGGTGCCGGCGGTGATCTATTCGATTCCGCCAAGCTCGCCGATGCATTACCTCACCTACGTCAAAGTCTATGAGTCCAGCGGCGATACCGTAGTGGTCGGTTATACCCCCGGTTATCAAGGCTCGACGCTGGACCCGAACACCGGCGTGGTGGTTTACGGCACCGGTTATCCGTACACGCCGTGGGTCGGTAGCGTCTGGTACGGCCCGCCGGTGACTTACGGTTTTGGTGTCGCCATACGCTATACGCCATGGACCGGCTGGACCTTCGGTTTCGGTTTTGGCTGGAGCTGGGGCGGCAATACCGCTGCCATGGGTTGGGGTTGGGGCGCCTATCCGTGGTGGGGCAATTACGGCTGGGGTTATGCCTGGGGCCCGCACTTGTATCCGGCGCCACTGGCGTGGGGTGGAGCTGCTTACGGCTATCACGGCGGCGCGGTTGCCTGGGGGCCAGGCGGATGGGCTGGTACTACCGGCAACATTTATCACCAGTGGGGAGATCGCGCGACGGTCAGCCGCACGGGTGCGGGTTACAACGCCTGGACGGGCAATCGCTGGGCGGGTCAGGTCGGTTCTTCCTATAACTCGCGCACCGGGGTTGCTGCGGCCGGCCAGCGTGGCGCGGTGCACAATGTCTACAACGGCAACTATGCGGCCGGACGCAGCGGCGTAGTGGCAGGACCCAATGGCGGAGCAATTGCCGGCGAGCGAGTCACCGCAGGCAATGCCCGCAACGGTACTCAGGTAACGGCCAATCGCGGTGCCGTGTACAACCCCAACACTGGCAACACCACTCAATATGGCGGGATTCACGGACGCAACGGTGGCGCGGCGCACTACGGAGACAACGTGTACGCCGGCCATGACGGCAACGTCTACAAGAAGACCGACAGCGGTTGGCAGTCGATGGTCCAGGGTGGCGCAACACGAACGGCGCCGGTCAACAACAATGCCCAGTTGCAAAACCTCAACCGCGAATCCGCTGCTCGTAACTTCGGTAATCAGCGGACCAACAATTTCAGCAACTCCTCGCAGTTCATGAATCATTCGTTCGGTGGGGGCAGCGGTGGCGGACTGCATCGCCGCTAAGCGCGTGCGAACGCTGAAACGGAAAAACAGGGCTGGCCTTGCATCCGGGTTTGCTGTTAAAAAAACCCGGGCCAGCGCCCCTGCCCTGTTTTGTCGTCGGAGAGTTATTCCCATGAGCCAATGGCCAGATACCCGCATTCTTGATCTGCTCGGCATTGAATTGCCGATCATCCAGGGCCCGATGGCCGGGGCTACCAACTCGTCGATGGTGATCGCTGTGTGCAACGCTGGCGGCCTCGGCTCAATGCCGGCAGCCATGCTGAGCATCGAGCAACTGCGCGATGAGTTGAAGACCATCCGCCAGCAAACGAACAAACCGTTCAACGTCAATTTCTTCTGCCACCAGCCGCCGGCCGCTGATGAACAGCGCGCGCAAGACTGGAAGAACCTGCTGGAACCGTATTACCGCGAACTTGCCGTCGATTTCGATGCACCGACACCCGTTTCCAACCGTGCGCCGTTCGATGCTGCAGCATGTGAAGTGCTGGAGGAATTTCGCCCGGAAGTGGTGAGTTTCCACTTCGGCCTGCCGGAAAAATCCTTGCTGGATCGGGTCAAGGCTACCGGTGCAAAAATCCTCTCCTCAGCAACCACCGTCGATGAAGCGGTGTGGCTGGAGCAGAACGGCTGCGACGCGATCATCGCCATGGGCTACGAAGCCGGAGGACACCGCGGGATGTTTCTCAGCGATGATCTCAGCAGCCAGGTTGGCACTTTCGCGCTGGTGCCGCAGATCGTCGATGCCGTGACGATTCCGGTGATTGCCGCCGGGGCGATTGCCGATGCTCGCGGGGTTGCGGCGGCGTTTATGCTCGGAGCTTCGGCGGTGCAGGTAGGTACGGCGTATCTGTTCACTCCTGAAGCGAAAGTCAGCGCCTCACATCACAAAGCCCTGCGAACCGCCAAGGAAAGTCAAACCGCGATCACCAACATCTTTACCGGACGCCCGGCACGCGGCATTCTCAATCGAGTGATGCGCGAACTGGGGCCGATGTCGCCTGATGCCCCGGCGTTCCCGTTGGCCGGTGGGGCATTGATGCCCTTGCGCGCCAAGGATGAAGCAGACTTCAGTAACCTCTGGGCGGGTCAGGCATTCACGCTGGGCAAGGACTTGAGCAGCGCTGAATTGACTCGGCAATTGGCGGACGGTGCGTTGGGGAAACTGGCTGCCAAACACGCGTAAAACAACATCCAAAGATCGCTGCCTCGTTTCACTCGTGAGCGCCTACAGGTCGAGCTGCCGAGGGGTGCGATCTTTTGACTCACCACGTTTTCACCAATGCTTTCCGTTTAGCGGCATTTCGCTATATATTTCACTATATAGCGTTAACCCCCTCGCATCGGCGCAGTACACCCCTAACAATAACTGCCCTCTGCACTAGCCAACAACGGAGCTGTTACATGACCACTCGTGCCTCACGCTTTGCCCCAACCTGCCTCGCCTCCCTGCTCGCGGTATTCGCCATCGGCGCCGCTCAGGCCGATGACGTGCAGGTCGCTGTTGCAGCCAATTTCACCGCGCCGATTCAGGCCATCGCTGCCGACTTCGAAAAAGACACCGGGCACAAACTGGTCGCAGCCTACGGCGCCACCGGGCAGTTCTACACCCAGATCAAAAACGGCGCGCCGTTCGAAGTGTTCCTCTCGGCAGACGACACCACGCCTGAGAAACTCGAAAAAGAAGGCGACACCGTCAAAGGCTCGCGCTTCACTTACGCGATCGGCACTTTGGCCTTGTGGTCGGCCAAAGAAGGTTACGTCGATGCCAAGGGTGACGTGCTGAAGAAAAACGAATATCAGCATCTGTCCATCGCCAACCCGAAAGCCGCGCCATATGGTCTGGCCGCCACTCAGGTGCTGGAAAAGCTGAAACTGACCGAAGCCACCAAAGCCAAGATCGTTGAAGGCCAGAACATCACCCAGGCGTACCAGTTTGTCTCCACTGGCAACGCAGAGCTGGGTTTTGTAGCCCTGTCGCAGATCTACAAGGACGGCAAAGTCACCAGCGGTTCGGCGTGGATCGTGCCTGCCAGCATGCACGACCCGATCAAGCAAGACGCGGTGATCCTCAACAAAGGCAAGGACAACGCTGCCGCCAAAGCACTGGTTGAGTACCTCAAAGGTCCGAAAGCCGCTGCCATCATCAAGTCTTACGGCTACCAGCTCTAAATGTCGCTGACGAGTGCCGACTTCGCGGCGATCTGGCTGACCCTGAAACTGGCGTCCCTGACCACCGCAATCCTGCTGGTCGTCGGCACTCCGATTGCCCTGTGGTTGTCGCGCACCAGTTCCTGGCTGCGCGGCCCGATCGGGGCCATCGTTGCTCTACCGCTGGTGCTGCCGCCCACCGTTATCGGTTTCTATCTGTTGCTGACGATGGGACCCAACGGTTTTCTCGGGAAGTTCACCCAATGGCTGGGCCTCGGCACGCTGACGTTCAGCTTTACCGGGCTGGTCATCGGCTCAGTGATCTACTCCATGCCGTTCGTGGTGCAACCGTTGCAGAACGCGTTCTCGGCGATTGGCACCCGTCCTCTGGAAGTCGCGGCGACCTTGCGCGCCAACCCATGGGATACCTTTTTCAGCGTGATACTGCCTTTGGCACGCCCGGGTTTTATCACCGCGGCGATCCTCGGTTTCGCGCATACCGTCGGCGAATTCGGCGTCGTGCTGATGATCGGCGGCAACATTCCCGACAAGACCCGAGTGGTCTCGGTACAAATCTACGATCACGTCGAAGCAATGGAATACGCTCAGGCCCATTGGCTGGCGGGCGCCATGCTGGTGTTTTCATTTGTGGTATTGCTGGCGCTGTACTCCAGCCGCAAGACCCGCGCAGGCTGGAGCTGATCGATGATAGATGCGCGTTTGAAAATCGCTTATTCGGCGTTCAGCCTGGATGTCGACCTGCACTTGCCGGGTCGTGGCGTCACCGCGTTGTTCGGTGCCTCCGGTTCAGGCAAAACCACTTGCCTGCGCTGTATCGCTGGCCTTGAGCGAGCGGAACAGGGTTTCGTCCAGATCAACGACGAGATCTGGCAGGACAGCGACAACGGCATCTTCGTCCCGCCGCACAAACGTGCGCTCGGTTACGTGTTCCAGGAAGCCAGTTTGTTTCCGCATCTGTCAGTGCTGGCCAACCTGCAATTCGGCCTCAAGCGCATTGCCAAGTCGCAACGTCGGGTCGATATGGCGCAAGCCACCGAACTGCTGGGCATCGGCCACTTGCTGGAGCGTCATCCGCAGCATCTGTCCGGCGGTGAGCGCCAGCGGATCGGCATCGCCCGGGCGCTGTTGACCAGCCCGAAACTATTGCTGATGGACGAACCCCTCGCTGCGCTCGACAGCCAGCGCAAAAGTGAAATCCTGCCCTACCTGCAACGCCTGCATGACGAATTGGACATCCCGGTGCTCTACGTCAGCCATGCTCAGGATGAGGTGGCGCGCCTCGCCGATCATCTGGTCCTGCTGAGTGACGGCAAGGCCCTCGCCAGCGGCCCGATTGGCGAAACCCTCGCGCGTCTGGACTTGCCGATGGCCATGGGCGATGACGCCGGCGTGATCATCGAAGGTCAGGTCAGCGACTACGACACCGACTATCAACTGCTCAGCCTGCAATTGCCGGATACGCGGCTGACTATTCGTGTCACTCACGCACCGATGAAGGTCGGTCAGGCGTTGCGCTGCAAGGTGCAGGCACGGGATATCAGCCTGACGCTGCAAAACAGTGAATTCAGCAGCATTCTCAATCGGCTACCGGTGACGGTGGTCAGCGAGCAAGCTGCCGACAACGCCGCCCACGTGCTGATTCGACTCGACGCGGGTGGCACCCCGCTGGTGGCGCGGATAACACGGTTCTCCCGGGATCAACTCGGAGTGCACGCAGGCCAGCAATTGTGGGCGCAGATCAAGGCAGTCGCGGTACTGGCGTAAATCCTTTGGCACGACGGCCATGGCGTGCGGTCAATCGCTGTAACAGACCGCTTCGCCGCCAGGAACACCGCCATGCCAGACACCGCGCAACTTGATGTGCTGCCGCCAGACCTGCATTACGTCGATGACACCCAACCGGGCATCAGCCGTAAAAAACTGCGCGGCAAATTCGCTTACTTCGATCCAGACGGACAGCGCATCAACGATGCCGACGAAATCCAGCGCATCAACTCTCTTGCCGTGCCACCGGCCTACAGCGATGTGTGGATCTGCGCCGACCCGCGTGGTCACCTGCAAGCCACCGGCATCGACGCTCGTGGTCGCAAGCAATATCGTTATCACCCACGCTGGCGCGAAGTGCGTGATGCCGATAAATACTCGCGTTTGCGCGAGTTTGGTCTGGCCCTGCCCAAGCTGCGCAAACAACTCGAAACGCTTTTGAGCGCACCCGGCTTCAGCCGCGACAAAGTCATGGCCACGGTGATTACCTTGCTGGATGCAACATTGATCCGCGTCGGCAATACGCAATATGCCCGCGACAATCGTTCCTATGGCCTGACCACCCTGCGCAGCCGCCACGTCGAGGTCAATGGCAGTGCGATCCTGTTTCAGTTTCGCGGCAAGAGCGGCATCGAGCATCAGATCACCGTCAAGGATCGGCGTCTGGCGCGGATCATCAAGCGCTGCCTGGAGATTCCGGGACAGAATCTGTTCCAGTATCTGGACGAAAACGGCGAGCGGCACACTGTAAGCTCGCACGACGTCAACACCTACCTGCAAACCCTGACCGGCGCCGACTTCACCGCCAAGGACTACCGCACCTGGGCCGGCAGCGCGCTGGCATTGGCAGTATTGCGCGAGTTGCAGTGGGAGTCGGAAGCCGAGGCAAAACGGCACGTGGTCGAGATGGTGAAAGGCGTCGCCAAGCAGTTGGGCAACACGCCAGCGGTATGCCGCAAGTGCTACATCCACCCGGCCGTGGTCGAGCGTTTCATGCTCGGCGCATTGGCGGAACTGCCGCGCCCACGAGTGCGCAAAGGTCTGCGATCCGAAGAGGTGGCGCTGGCGATGTTTCTCGAACGAATGATCGACGCGCCTTGATCGAACACAAACCGTCGTTTAGGCTACCGACCTTTCTTCTCTCAGGACGACCGCAGAAGTGAACAACTAAGCCTTCAAAAATGTAATCGCGACACGCGTTCTGTAGCGCTTGTCAGTGTTCACGACATTTTTTGGAGGTGCCGATGACTCACGTCTCGCGTACGTCTGCACTCGTCTCCCTGAATCAATTGGGTTTTCAGTTCGCCAATGGCGAGACGATTTTCAATGAATTGAATCTGCAGTTTGATCACGTCCCTACGGCTATTGTCGGGCGCAACGGCGTCGGCAAAAGTGTCCTCGCACGGTTGGTCGCGGGGTATTTCGAGCCTACGGCGGGCAGTGTCACGCGCACTGTTCCGGTGACTTACGTGGCTCAAACCTTTAGCGCCGAACCTGGACAGACTGTGGCCGATGCGACCGGAACTGCCGCAGTTCTCAATGCGCTGAGTCGCCTGCAACATGGCAGTGTTGCGGCAGAAGACTTCGAGATCATCGCCGATCGCTGGGACTTGCCCGAGCGTCTGCGCCAACGCCTCGATGACGCTGGACTCCTCGACGTCAAACCCACCGACCTGACAAGCAATCTCAGCGGCGGCCAACAAGCCCGACTGGCATTAATTGGCGCGCTGCTCAAGCCGCAACATTTATTGCTGCTGGATGAACCGACCAATCATCTCGACGCCTCAGGCCGCCAGTGGCTCATCCAGCAACTGGAACAGTGGCGCGGTGGACTGATCGTCATCAGCCACGACCGGCAACTGCTTGAGCGTATGCAGCGCATTGTCGAGCTGACCCCGTTGGGCGCCACGGTATTCGGTGGCAACTACTCGGTGTATCAAGCGCAACGACAGATCCATCAGGCCGCCGCCCAGGCATCGCTCGATCAAAGCAGGACCGAGCGGCGGCGCGAACAGCAGCGCTTGCAACGCGAACACGACACTATCCAGCGCCACGCCGCCCATTCCAAGCGCAATGCCGAAACAGCCAACGTTTCCAGAATCGAACGAGCGAGCATGAAAGGCGCGGCTAGGGAAGTCATGGGCAACGTGCGTTATGACCAGCAGAAACGTAAATCCGAACTCGATGCCCAAGTGCGCGAGGCTTACGCCAAGGTCACGCCCGAACAAGTCGTGCTGATGAACTTGCCTGGCAGCGTCATCCCTGCATCGCGCCAGGTGTTTACGCTGGTCGAAGCACGTTTGCCGTGGGTTCCTTCGAGCCCGCTCACACTCACGCTCACTGGCCCCGCGCGCATCGCAGTCAGCGGCCCGAATGGCTGCGGAAAATCGACCTTGCTGAAAATGCTCGCCGCCGAACTAGAACCTGCCAGCGGCGAATGCATCACTCATGTGCCGGCCGCGTTTCTAGATCAACATCTGACGCTGCTGGATGATCACATCAGCGTCGTTGAACAGTTGCAGGCACTGAATAGCCCATTGAGCGAAAGCGAACTGCGCAGCCAGTTGGCGCACCTGCAACTGGACGCCCGACGAGTCACCCGGCCCAGCGGCTCTCTCAGCGGCGGTGAACGCTTGAAAGCCGCACTGGCGGTGGCGTTGTGGCGCAAAACGCCAGCGCAACTGCTGTTGCTTGATGAGCCAACCAATCATCTGGATCTGGCCTCAGTGGAAGCTTTCGAGCAGGCGTTGCAGACGTTTCCCGGAGCAATTGTCGCGGTTTCCCACGACCCGCACTTTCTTCAGGCGCTGAACCCGACTCATCACTTGAGTTGGCAGCACGGAGAATGGCTTCTGCAACCGACGAACTGACCTGGCTATTTTTTGCACGATTCGTCAGGTCTTCTATAGTTGAGTGGATACGAACCCGCCGCGGTGAAGCCATGGAAGACATTTTCGTCGTGAAGCGCTGCAACAAGATCGTCATCCATGGTCGACGGGAAGGAGAAACCCTCCACGAGCCGGCCGAAGCCAGCAGTTGGTATCGCATCAACGATACCCGCACCGGCGGATTCATTGGCGATGGCTACGATCTTGAAGAGGATGCCAAACGTGAATGCCGGCGCCTCAACGAGGTCAGCTCGCCGCCAACTGTTCGAGAGTATTCCGGCCGCTGATATTTATGGGCGGGTCTATACTCAAATCAGCTGAAGGATCAGCACCCCAACGGCAGACAGCTCGCACCCTTGCGGGCTTTTTGCTGCCCCAAAACGGTTTCTCTTAACGGAGGTGATCCATGTCCGAGAAAGAGTCCATCACCACCCTCCTCACCCTGCTCGATGTTCGTCAGGTGCGCCTCGCTGCCGCCTGCAAGGAGATCGCCGACTGGGTCGATCATCAAGGCGGACACCCGACTGCCCTGCGCATTCGTGATCGCCTCAACGACATCGAAAAAGACACACCGCAGATTCGCAGCACACTCTCTGCGCTCAAACCGGTTGACCGGCCACTGCCTCGATTCAGATAAGCCTGAACCGGTAAGCAAGAGCTTCCAGGTGTGCAATTTGCCCGATGAAACGAACGTCCTTGGTCGCGTGCGGTCACTACTTATGCACGTCACCAAGGAGACTTTTCATGGTTATCCATTTCAAGGTAGCGGGTCATCTGGCCTGTGGTCACAAGGGCAGCAATCTTACTTCGAGCAATGAACTCAACCGAGTGAAATGCCGCAGCTGCCGTAATACCGACGCCTACAAGAATGCGCGCAAAGATCAACGTAACGCCGCGCGCCGCGCATCCCGTCGCACTCAAGCCGTTCATGGTGCCTCGAACTGGCGCTCGGAGTGGACTGAGCGGTTGACCGCCCTCGCCGGCCGTCAACGATTGCCAAGAGGCTTTGCCGGACAAGCGTTTGTCTGAAGCTGAAGTCAAATATGCATAAAGGGCCGATTTTTCGGCCCTTTTCACGACTGTAGATGGCTGGATACTCAGCCGCAGAGTGCCGTTATTTGAAGCGTGTCACCCTAAGCGCAACTACCGCGATTCGCTCAACCAGTTCATACCCGGGCTCAAGCAGTTCTTCGCCGAACACATCCGGATCGAGTTCGCGATAAGTCCAGCCGAACTGCTCTCCAGATAACATTGGCTCGATGGCGTCGGCAAACGGGTCATGCCCGGCGATCATCGCCACGCCGGTATACAACAGCAACGTTCCGCCAATGCTCAACCGAGGTAATGCCTCACGGACAATTCGCACCGACAATGCCTCGCCCAGTGCTCCCCCTCCATGGCGATAGGCCCGTTGATGTTGATCATTCATATACGGGGGATTGGCAACAATCAGATCAAAAAAACCCTCGACACTGGTCAGCAAATCGCTGTGATACGCCGTCACATTGATGACGCCCGCCAGCTCGGCATTGACCGCCGTCAGGCGCAGCGCCCGTGGGTTGATATCGACGGCAACCACCTCGGCCTCGTGCCGCGCCCGGGCTATCAGCACTGCGCCGACGCCAGCGCCGCAGCCGATATCTACTGCACGCCGAATCGGTTCGAAACGCTGCTGCAGACAATCCTCGATCACCAAGGCGAATCGATAGGTGTCCGGGCCAAAAAATACCGAATCATTCTGCGTGGTTGGATACGCGGAATGCGCAAACAACAGATCGCCCAGCGAAGACCAGCGCACCGTACTGCGCCACAACGAACCACTTTGCTCAATGATTCCGGCCTGCTCCAGGGCACGCAGTTCATCAGCCGAAAACAACTCGTTATCGAACGGCATCGACCAGCCGAAAACATCACGCTGATCCTTGGCAAGTGGTGTGGCAGAGCGCTGATAAACTCGCTGGTGCGTGAGCGGCGTCGGCGTGATGAATCGATACCCGCTGCGGCGCAGGCGCTGGCCAAGCTCAAGCAATCCTCGATCGACTGTTTCTTGTACAGACATGGGTTCTCCTTGTATCAACGCAATTGCGCACGCAACTCAATGAAGCGCCGGGTGGCGTAAAGCCCGGCAGGACGCCAATGGCGCAGTGGCGAAAGCCATGGAATCAGCGCGTGCAATTGATCAGCCGGAGTCAGGTCTGCGAGGCGCAGCTTCAAACTGTCGGTTTCCGGATCGGCGGACTCGTCTTGCTCATCCTGAACCTGCTTGCGCGACGCACGCGTACAACGCTGCGAATCCTGTGAACCATCAACAATCCAGTCGCTCAACAGTTGTTTTTCATAGCCACTGAACACACCAAACATCGCCGCGTCACTGCCTTCGATCAGTTTCCAGAATCGACTTTCCTCAGGCGCTACACCACGTTTGATCCAGCCCTTGCGCTCCAGCGCGGCCAGAAAGCCGCCCATCTGGCCCGGCGTCGACAGCCACTGATTGATGGTGCGGTTTTCGACGCGGCAATAATCGGAATGCATGTGCTGCCCGAACAGCGCTTTGCGTTCAAGCATCGACACCACTTCACGATGCAGATCGAAGTCTTGAATGACTTCCGTTGAGCCGATTCCCAGATCATTCAGGCGATAACCCAACGTCACGCGCCGATAGAACTCATCGCGCCCTTCCCCGACCGGCATTAAGTCGAGCAACGATTGCACGGCTTTGCGTGCATGCCCGGTACTGGCGTTATCGATGGTCACATGTAGCCGAAAGTAATGCGGGTCGATGCCCAATTCGCCAAGTTCATAGGCACTGATCAGCAAGTGCAGCGGCAACTGTTCGTAACCGAGGTTGTAGCCGATGACCTCCGGTAAAAACTCGTCGTTGCAATGGCCCAGCGCCAGTTGCACGGCGCCTTGTAGAAAGTGTTCATCACTGAGGTCGCGCGGATTGTCACAAGCATTCTCCGAAAGCAATTTGCGGTAGATCACTACGTGATTCTGCCGCGCTACGCCGTCGCCCAGCTCTTCGAGATAAGTGTCGATCAAGCCATCGAAGCGAACGTCCCGCCAATGCTTCAAGACACCTGCCAACCAGGCGCCATCAACCTCTTTAGTCGGTGCGACATGCCGCAAAAAATACAGAGCATGAGATTTTTTGTGAAAGTATCGCCGTGGCGCGCCTTGCTGCCGGGACGCCAGATACTCCGCATATTCGCGTGCCACCGCTGCACAGCGAGTTTGCGACCATTGCAGCAGTTGCTCGGCATCGGTGGGCAATTCGTTTGGCAGATCGGCAGCACGCGCCAGTTGTCGCCGCAGGAAACGCCGGGCCGCAACGTTAGGGTCCGGCACGTCCTTGAGCAGCATTTCATACAGTTGGCGATTCGGGCTGTCAGCCGCGATAGACAGCGGGACATCGGCTCCAACCGGGGATTCAATCAGTGTCATGACGTCTACCTCAAGTTGGCCGCAACTACGGCGTCATGATCAAAAGAGCTCGGGGATTGGCGCAAATTCCATCTTTTTAACCAGCATACGACGTACCGCTGGAAACGAATCGAACCTTGGCATGAACGTTTTCGCCGAGCAGATCCCTTGGATTGCTGGAGATACGCTTGAACACCCGAAGGGTCCCCGGCTGGGCAAAAACGTCCTGAGCCAGTTGAACTGGCAACCTCTCCACAACTTCGAGGTTGCCGACGTGCGTGCACCAATCACGGAATACCTGCAAGTTCTGGCCATCAACCGCCCGGCTTGAGCACGACCTTGGTCCAGCCATTTTCACGGGCATCGAAATGTTTGTAGGCGTCGGGGCCTTCGTCGAGTGTCAGACGGTGAGAGATGATCTGTGAAGGTTTGGCGCGACCGTGATGGATCAACTCGCCGAGACGTCGGTTGTAGGCCTTGACGTTGGCCTGACCGGTGCGGATCTGCTGGCCCTTGAACCAGAACGCGCCGAAGTCGAAGGCCATCTTGCCCTGCTTCGCCAACTCGTTTTGCGCCTTTGGATCTTGCGGAACAAACACGCCAACTACCCCAATGCCACCGGTGGCTTTGGTCGAGGCGACGAGGTTGTTCATGGTCAAGTGATTGGCTTCGTGACCATGTCGGTCACAGCATTGATAACCCACACACTCACAACCGCGATCCGTGCCTTTTCCGTGGGTAAGATTGAGGATCTGGTCGACCGCTTCCTTCTCCACCGAGTTGATTGGCGTGGCACCCAGTTGCGCAGCCAGTTTCAACCGATCTGGATGATCGTCGACGACAAAAACCTGCGACGCGCCCTTGATCATCGCCGAGTGGGCTGCCATCAAACCGACCGGTCCCGCACCATAGATCGCAATGCTTTCACCGGGCAGTAATCCAGCGAGTTCGGTGGCGTGCCATCCGGTGGGAAAGATGTCGGAGAGCATCACGTAATCTTCTTCACGCTCCTGCGCGTCTTCCGGCAATACCAGGCAGTTGAAGTCAGCGTAAGGCACTCGTAACAACTCAGCCTGGCCGCCCTGATAAGGGCCCATTTCGGCGAAACCATAAGCTGCCCCGGCGCTGCCCGGGTTGGCGGTCAGGCAAAAACCGGTAAGGCCTTTTTCGCAGTTCTCGCAGAATCCGCAGCCGATATTGAACGGCAGGCACACACGGTCGCCGACCTTGACGCGCTCGACGGCGCCGCCGACTTCGATCACCTCCCCCAGATTCTCATGTCCGAATACCCGTCCCTGTTCGAACGAGGTCCTGCCCTCGTACATATGCAGGTCGGAACCGCAGATATTGGTGGTGGTGATGCGCACCAGAACGTCGGTTGGTTTCTCGATTTTTGCGTCCGCGACGTTCTGCACGCTGACATCCCGCGGGCCGTTATAGACGATTGCTTTCATGTTGTTCTCCCATTGGCCGGACGAAGGGAAATTTCGTCTGCTCAGACTTATCTGTGTGAGCACAAGGAACCTGCGTTCCAATATTTCGGGCCAATGAGTGACGAGCGGTTAATCGATACGCAACACGTCAGAATCCCGGAATCTTTTGCTGTCAGCGTTTTCTCTATCCCTTGCTGTGTTCCGGCGACGAAACCAGGGAAGCCCTGCCGAGCAAGCGCAGTAAGATGGCTCGGAACGGAGGATCAATCATGGATCTGTTATTTCTCGGCACCTCGGCCGGAGTGCCCACCCGCAATCGCAATGTCAGCGCCACTGCCCTGATCGAATCATCGGGTCGGGGCTGGTATCTGGTGGATTGTGGTGAGGCGACCCAGCATCAATTGCTGCGTACGCCATTGTCGCTCACGGAGCTGCGAGCGATTTTCATCACCCATGTGCATGGTGACCACTGCTTTGGCTTGCCCGGTTTACTGGCGAGTGCGGGGATGTCCGGGCGCACCAAACCGCTGGAAATCATTCTTCCAGGCGCATTGCATCCATGGTTGCAACTCAGCCTGGCGGCCACCCAGTCTTTCCTGCCATTCGAGCTTCAGTTGCACGACGTCGATACTCTGAAGGAGTGGCGCAATGGCAACGTGAAAATCGAAACGGTGGCCCTGTCGCATCGCGTACCCTGTCATGGGTACGTATTTGACGAGATCAATCCTGAGCCGCGCCTCGATCTGCAACGCCTGGAGGCCGACGAGGTGCCGCGCGGTCCGATCTGGGGCGAGTTGGCGCACGGGCGGGACGTCGAGCATGCGGGCCGGCGATTTTGCGCAGAACATTATCAGTGCCCTTCGCGACCGGCTCGCCGGATCATTGTCTGCGGTGACAATGACGCTCCGCAACTGTTGGCCGACGTTGCGCGCTCTGCGGATGTGCTGGTGCATGAAGCGACTTTCATTCAGTCCGCCATCGATCGCGCCCGCGCCAGTTACGGCCACAGCAGCGCTGCCGCAGTGGCGCAGTTTGCCGAGTCGGTGGGCCTGCCCAATCTGGTGCTGACCCACTTTAGCGCTCGTTATCAGCCACATCCCGAGCGCAGCCCGTCGATTGAAGATGTGCGAGAAGAAGCCGCCACGCATTACAGCGGACGGCTGATTCTGGCACGCGATCTACAGCGGTATCACATCGACAAGACAGGTTGTTTGCAACCGGTAGAGGCCGAGCGCAAGCAATAGCTTTACCCTTATTCTGCTCGATCGGCACCATCATTGTCCTGATCAGGTACTTCAGGTGCACCTCGCAGACGTGAACAGCGCACCATCGGCAAACAGATCAATCAACTATTCTTTGCTGATCGGGTTCTTCGCCAAAAAGTCTGAACAATGCACCGGTTCCACCTTCTAAACGCTTAGAACAAGGTTAAAGGCAGAGACAATGGATGCTTCCGCTCTTACCGCTCGCGTTTCCTCCCCGAGGCAAAGTGCCGTTACCAGACGTCTGGCTTTTGCAGTCGGCCTGCTGTTTATTGCCGGTGTCACGGCAGCGATCGTTGCCTTGCTGACCATTGCCAGCCATCTGGATTCGGAAGATGTCCGCGAGAACCAGTTCTATTCGGCTCGCGCTCTGGAAAACCGGATTACCGCCTCAAAAAACTACATCACCAGCTATGCCGACTGGACGACAGCGTTTGAACGCTTGAGCGGTCCGGTTGATACGGATTGGGCCTACACCGACCAGAACATGGGCAAAACGCTGTTCACCAGCGACGGTTACGACGGTGTGTTCGTGCTCGACCCACAGCGAACGAAATACGCGATGATCAGGGGGCAACTGATTCAATCCGATATTTCTGCTTTTGTTCAAATCTCCGCATCCTCGTTGTTGGATCAGGTACAAAACCAGGCGGATATCACCAAGCCAATCAGCACCTACTCGTTGTTCGAAGGATGGCCCGCGCTGATCACCGCTTCGGCGATTCTGCCTAATGACGAGCGGCCGATAGCTGACTCGAAGACAACTTCGGTTCTAGTGTTTGTCGATAAGTTGACTCCGACGAAGTTGCGCGCTCTGGGCAGTGCCTATGGCCTGGACAATCTAAACCTTGCGCTGGACGAAACCCTCGACGACAGCCATCCACGCGTCCCGCTGGACAGCACCGGATACAGCCTCATAGCGGATCTTGAACGTCCGGGACGCCAGTTGCTCTGGTCATTGATGCCTACGTTGGTCGGGACGATGTTGGTGCTGATGCTGCTGACGGCCTACTTCTTTCGCCATGCGCTGCGCTCTTCCAGATATGTCGACCGTAGCTTTTCGGCCATGCAGTCGACCAATCAGGCACTCGAGGCCGCCAATCAGGCGCTTGAAGCCAGCGAAGAACGCTTTCGGGCGGTTGCGGAAGCTGCTTCCGACTGGATATGGGAAATCGACAAGCAACAGAACATCACTTACCTGTCTGGCCGCTTCAGCGCGGTCACCGGTTTTCCTGCAGAGCAATGGCTGGGGCGCAATCTTGAGCAATTGTTGTCTTGCGATACGACACCGCTTTCGCTGTGGCTCGGCAAGATGACCGAAGACGCCAATGCGAGCGACCTGCGCTGTACTTATCGCGACCATGCCGGACAAACGCGCTATTGCCGGGTCTCCGCGAGACCGATTATCGACAAGGAAATCGTGATCGGTTATCGCGGCACGGCCAGCGATATCACCGATGAAGTGGCCGCTCACGCGCAAATTCAGCATCTGTCGATGCATGACGCACTGACCGGCCTGCCCAATCGCAACAAGCTGGCGCGTTTTCTCGAGGATGCGTTGCTGCTCAAGGAACATGCCTCGCCGCTGTCAGTGTTGATGATTGATCTGGACAACTTCAAACCGATCAACGACTCGCTGGGTCATCCTGCCGGAGACGCAGTTTTGCAGGAGGTCGCGGGGCGTTTGCGCGAATGTACCCGTGACCACGATCTGGTCGCGAGGCTGGGTGGCGACGAGTTTGTGGTGGTGCTGAGCGGAATGGACAGCCACAACGAGATCGATAAATTCTGTACGCGCCTGATCGGCAGTCTGCATCAACCCGTGATGCATGAGGGCAAGGCGTTGCACATCGGTGCAAGCGTCGGCATTGCCCTCAGCAGGCGCCAGGGATTCATGCCCAGCGAACTGATTCGTTGCGCGGATATTGCGCTGTATCAGGCCAAGTCGGATGGCAAGAACACCTGGTGCTATTTCGAGCCGCACATGAGCGACCAGATTCAGACTCGGCGGCAACTTGAGGATGATCTGCGCCGCGCGATGACCCGTGATGAACTGGTGCTGCATTACCAGCCGCGCTACAAGGTCAATGGCAAGGAAATCGTTTCCGTGGAAGCGCTGGTCAGGTGGCAACATCCGACCCAGGGCTTGCTGGGGCCTGACTTGTTCATTCCGCTGGCGGAGCAAACGGATCTGATCGTACCCCTGGGGCGATGGGTATTGCGCGAGGCGTGTGAAACCGCACTGACCTGGCCGGACGATGTGATGCTGTCAGTCAACTTGTCTCCAGCCCAGTTCACTCGCAGTGACGTAGTTGAAGACGTGCGTGAAGTCCTCGTCAACACTCGCTTTCCGGCTAGTCGACTTGAACTGGAAATTACTGAAAACGTCATGCTCAACGATACCGAGGGCGCATTGAAAAGCATGAATGCGCTGAAAGAACTGGGTGTTCGACTGAACATGGACGATTTCGGTACTGGTTACTCTTCGCTGGGCTATCTGCGCGCCTATCCTTTTGACGGGATCAAGATCGACAAGCGCTTCATCGCCTCCATCGGCAGCGGCGAGAATGATCGCGCGGTGGTGCAGGCGATCATTAGCCTTGGCAAGGCGTTGGGGCTTACGGTGACCGCCGAAGGTGTGGAGACCGAGGAACAGCTGGATATCCTCGGCGAGGATCAGTGCCAGGAAGTTCAGGGTTACCTGTTGAGCCGTCCAGTGGACAAGCATGCATTTTCGACACTTTTGAAAGCATCACGGCAAACCACAGTAGCACCCGCTGTCAGGGCGAAACGCCAAAAACTTGCCGAATGACCGTGCACTCCTATATTCATAGGCATCTGCATATCCATCGATGCTCGACGAGCGCGTCCATGCCAAGCCCCGACCAGTTGATTATCTGCGAGCACTGCGACTGCGTTTACGAAAAAGTCCCGCTCGCCAAACACCAGAAAACCCTCTGCGTGCGTTGCGGCGGCGTGCTTCAGCGCTTCAACGGTTTGACTGTCGAGCAGCGCCTGGCACTAAGTTTTACTGCTGCGATGCTGTGGCTCTTCGCCAACTTCTATCCGGTGATGAGCATCAGCATGCAAGGCCTGAAAAACAGCGCGACGCTGTGGGACTCGGTGCTGGCGTTGAGTCAGGGACCGATCACCTTTATGGCCATGGTCGCGGCGATTTCGATCATCATCGCCCCGGCGTTTCAGCTGGTTCTATTGATTTGGGTATTGAGCTACGCCCTCTCATCACGCCGGGCTCCGGGCTTCAAACTGTGTATGCGCTGGCTGGAAACGCTGCGTCCGTGGAGCATGCTGGAGGTGTGTCTGCTGGGGGCGATGGTGGCAGTCTTCAAACTGGCGGGGCTGCTCGATGTGCTGCCGGGTATTGGTCTGTTCGCTCTGGCGGTGCTGAGCCTGATGATGATCCGGATCGCCGGACGCGACATTCGTGATCTCTGGGACATTCTATGAGCCGGCCGCCGACTGCAAGCGAACTCAACCTGTGTCTGTGCCACAGCTGCGGACTCGCCTGTGACATGAGCGAAGAGCCGCACCAATGTCCGCGCTGCGACGCTCCGCTGCATCGACGCAAAACCAACTCGTTGAATCGCACTTGGGCCTACATGCTTGCTGCACTGGCGTTTTATGTACCGGCCAATCTGCTGCCGGTGATGAACACCACCATGCTCGGCAACGGCGCCGACAGTACGATCATGAGTGGCGTGCTGGAGTTTTGGGAAGGTGGCGCGTGGGATATCGCCTTGATCATCTTCATCGCCAGCATCGCGGTGCCTGGGATCAAGTTTGTCGCGCTATCGCTACTGCTGATCACCGTGCAACGCGACAGCGCCTGGGCACGCAAGCAGCGTTCGAAGTTGTTTCGTTTCGTCGAGTTGATCGGTTATTGGTCGATGCTCGATGTCCTGGTGGTCGCGCTGGTCGCAGCGCTGGTGAAATTCCAGACCCTGGGGGATATCGAGCCGCGACCGGGCATCCTGTTTTTTGGGTTAGTGGTGGTGTTTACGATGCTTGCTGCGATGAGTTTTGATCCTCGGCTGATTTGGGACAATCAACCAGCTGAAGAGGACGCGGATCAACTCACGGCTCAAGCCCAGAACAGCAACTGAAACATCTGCCACGGAGTCATCTTCATCACCATCATCAGCACAATCACAAACATCCCGGAAAACCCGACAACGCCCATCCAGAACCACTTCCGGTAAACAGACCGGTACTCGTCATCAAGCCCCTGCCCGCTTGCAGCCGCAGCCGAACTCAAGGCATGCAAGCGTGTTTGCAGTCTCAGCACGGGTAACCAGATCGTCCCTATGCACAGATAGATGATCAATGAGGTCATGACCCAGTCAGTGGTCATGGGCATATCGGCAACTCTCACCATCAGCGCACCCGACAGGATCTGAATGAAGCCTGCCGGCGTGGTGATCCAGGTATCGAATCGAATGACCATTCTGGCGACATGCGCGATCACTTGCGGATTGCCCGTTCGACTTGCGGCGATCAAATACAGGTAAGAGCCCATGCCGAAGCCGAACAGGAAAATAGCCGCGATGATGTGGATGTATTTCAGGCTCAAATAGAGCATGTCAGCGCTGCCCGTCAGAAAAGTCTACGGACAGGCTCAGGTTCTCTGGATCGTTGATCGCAGCCATGTACTCATCGACGCTGATTTCACCCACGCACGGTCGCGCGCCAGGTTCAGGCAAGTAACCTTTGTGCATTTTTGCCGCAAGGGCAACCGCGGCGCAGCTTGGGATCTCCGGGCCTTTATCGTTCAGCGCAGTGAGTTGAGCGGTCATCGATAATGGTTTGCCTTCGATCCCGAGGCCTTTGATGTCGATGTACATCGCACTTTTACCATCGCCGAAACGCTCGAACCAGGTACCCAGCCGATGCAGTCTCCCGGCCCACAGGACGTGATCTTTAACCAGTCCTGTCCTCAGCGCCTGAGCAAGCAAGTAATTGGCGACGCCGCCAAGCTGGAGGCCTGCACCCGCCTTGAAACTTAGCGTCTGGGCGCCATAGCGGCTGGCGAAAATATCCATGTCCGGCACATCGACATTGGCCAGCACGCGAGTGCCCAGATCTGGCATCTTGCGCAGGGTCAGATCCTGCCAGCCCAACACTTCGTGCACTTGGCCATTCTTGAGTTGCTTGATCGGTTTGCCTGCATAAGCCAGTACGCCTTCAATGGTCGATAGACCCGGCATTTTCGCCGAAGAGGAAATACCGTGCTCGATGGAGTCGATACGCGAAAAGCGATGACGATGCTGATCGATGATGGCCGACGATAACGTCGGCACCGAGCTGCAACCGCTTAGAATTGCCACTCCCGCCTGTTTCGCCCGCGCATCGAGTGCGCTCACGCCGTTAACGAAGGTGCGGCAATCCGACAGGTCGCAATAGTTCACACCAGCGGCAATGCAGTTTTCGGCAACCGCGTACGATTGCCCCTGAAACGGACCGCCGGTGTGGATGACCAGGTTGATGTTCATCGCACTCAGAGCTGTCTTGAAGTCAGCTCCCATTGCATCGCCGCACCAGCCTTCGCAGGTTGCGCCTGATGTGGAATTCAGCTCATCGACTTTGTGTTGCAGCTTTTCCGGGTCTCGACCAGAGAGCAGCAGAACGATGCCCGGCATCATCACCAAATGCTTGCACACGATACTGCCGAAATTGCCGTAGCCTCCGACCACCATCACCCTGAACGTCATTCAATTCTTCCCTAAAAACTCGATGGCACCGCGATCTGACTTGATGCTTGGCTCGCGGAGGCGCGAGCTTCTCTGATATCAGGTAGCCACGCAAGGGACGCTGCCACTCTCGCCCTATATGTCGATGATCGCGCGCAAAGCAGACCGATGCCGCGACCTCGTTGCTCACCCGGCCCAATAACCCGAAAATACGCCAATACCGTGCAACGGCACGGAACAACCGCAGCAGCACTTACGCCATAGAAGGCAGGAGCCAGAATAATGTTGGAACACATGTGGCGCAGCATCCACTCCCCGGGCTACTTCCCCAACGTACTGGAGTGGATGATCCATATTCTCCTGAATCCTTTCATGGTGATTATGTGCCTGATGGTCGGAGCGCTGGCCGGTAAATGGTGGAGAGCATTCTTATACGGCAGCCTGATTTGTTATGTGATATTCCTGAGCCGATCGTCATTTTATCGGTGGGAAAGCATTTTCCCCGAAGCCGGTCTGCCTGCGCTGGCGATCGTTGGTGCACTCCTGGCCCTCCTTGGCTTCTATCTGAAAGGCGTACTCAGAACTCGCTCAGAAGCAAGACCCGAAGGACACTGGCTGCGCAAGCTATATCAGAGCCTTAAAGTCGTCATGCTGACAGTCATGGTGATGTTCTGGGTAGTTGTCGTGCTGTTTGTCTTGGTCTTTACCATCTCGGTCGCTACCCAACCTTCGTTGGCGCACTGATCGACCTCCGGCTAGTTAGGACCGTTTTGGCCTGAACCGGGTTCTGCAAGGAAAAACGCAGGCAAGGCAGAGAATCGAAGTCACGGGTCAATGGAAGGGTTTGATTGATCGAATCATTGCCCGGAAGCCTGGACATTGAGTCCGCTCGGGCCTGGAGTTGCGAACCAGTGTCAAAATTGCGACCCGGAAACAAACAAGGGTTTGCATTAGCTTTCGCTCGCAAACCCTTGATTCAAGATGGTGCCCGAAGCCGGAATCGAACCGGCACGCCCTTACGAGCGGGGGATTTTAAGTCCCATGCGTCTACCAGTTTCGCCATTCGGGCGGTAGCGCTGTGTTGCAGAGGGGGAAATATATACATCAGTTCCCGGTGAAGCAAGTTTGCGATGGCTGATTTCAAGACTAAATCTTGCAGCGCACTGCAAATAAAAAAGCTCCGTAAATCATGGATCTACGGAGCTTGTTTATAGTGGAGGCCGAGGTCTGAATCCAACTGGCGTCAGCGGACTTGTAAACCACACTATAAATTCAAGCAGATCAATAGGTTAGCATCAAATACGTTTCGTAGGCTACTGATCTTTAACGGCATCCGGACCGAGAACCCCAAAGGAAAGCTTCCGGGTTGCGTAGCGCGGTCCTCTTGGTCAATCCGGCAGCCAGGCGTTTCGCCATGCCAACAGATGTTCGTCCTTGAGCACCCAGTTATCGAGTACCACATTGCGCAAAGCATCTCCGGCCTTGGCGCTGGCATCGGGTTCGGCGAGGTGTTCGCGAATCGCGGCAATCCAGTATTGCGATTTGTTCTTGACCCTCGTCACCGGGAAATCGTCCCGGTAACAGAGGATGTCTGAGCAAATCACGGGGAAACCACAGGCGCCATATTCCAACAACCGTAAATTGCTTTTGCAAGTGTTGAAAAAATTGTCCTTCAGAGGTGCCAAGGCCAGGTCCAGGTTCAAGCCAGCCAGTTTTGCCGGGTAATCTTCGATCTTCACCCCCCTATGGAACTCATGAACATAGGGGCGAAGAGCCTGTGGGCACATACCCATGAACACCCATTCAACCTCCCCTGCCAGCTCGCGAACCACTTCGGCAATGACTTGCAGGTCGCCGCTGTGACTTGAGCCGCCTGCCCAGCCGACCCTTGGCTTGCGGCCTTGTTGGCGATGGCTGGTCAGGTCACTCCACCAATGGCTTGGCAGACGGTTTTCCACCACCCGGATGTCAGCGTTGAAACCCTTCAGCGCATTGGCCAGCGGCTGAGTCGATACCACCAGCCGATCGCACAGCCCTACGGCTTTCTTCAAGCGTTTGGCGATGTCTTTAGGAAGTAATTCGAGATTTAAGTTACCGGCGGGTACGTCAAGAATGTAGTCATCCAGTTCGTAAACCTTGAAGGCATTGGAGAACGACTTGGCGTCCTGCATAGACTCCAGGTCAGGCGTTGCGTATTGCTCCTGGAAAATGATCGTATCCGGCGCCATGCGCTCCAGTTCCGTCGGTTGAAGTCCCTCGTCGGTCACCCACCCCCCGATCATTTTCGCGGCTTTCAGGGCAGCGAAGGGCTGACGCACCCGATAATGTCCGCAGCCGAAAGAGTCGAGGGGATGGCACAGCACATGAGGCAACTCACGACTGGCGAACGGGTGCCAGTCAGTATCGCGGTAGTATTTGGAGGAGAAGCCGCTACCCTCCAAGGTCAGGTTGCGGTTGTAGGCCGGGTCGCTGGCGATTTGCGCAAGCCAACGCTGGTACATCACCGACTGTTCCCGCTTGAACCGCTTGCGCTTGGCTTCTTGCTTGGTCGTGTCGACCTTGTTCTGGCTCACGCTGGCTTCATGAACCAGCACCGCGTACGGCGTCCAGACAATCAATCGCCCAGCCTGACCGACTTTCAGACACAGATCCACGTCGTTATAGGAAATGGCCAGGCCGACCTCGTCCATTCCACCCACTTGCTGGTAGAGCTCGGTGCTAATCATCAGGCAGGCAGCGGTTACAGCGCTGTAGTTCTGATCAAGATGCAAGCGGTGAAGATATCCGTTGGACTGCATTGAGTCGCCGATAAACGGGTGGTCTGCGACGCCACGCAAACCCAGCACCACGCCTGCGTGCTGAATAGTGCCATCAAGGAATAACAGCTTGGCGCCTACTATCCCCACTTCCGGCCGCTGGGCGTGATGGAGCATCGCACTAATCCAGTCGCCATCAATGATCGCGGTATCATTGTTGAGCAGTACAAGGTATTCACCACGGGCATGGCCGGCGGCAAAATTATTAATCGCCGCATAGTTGAAAGGATGCGGGTAACGCAGGATGCGCACTTTGGGGTTATTCAAGTGCTCCATACCGTTGAACCAATCCCGGGCCTCGGCGGTTTCACTGTTGTTATCAACGATGATCAGTTCGTAATTTGTATAGCTGGTTTTCTCCATGATGCTTTCGATGCAGCGAAGCAGCATCGCCAGGCAGTCCTTGGTAGGAATAAGGATGGAGACCATTGGCTGTTCCGCGTGTTGGTAGATCACACGGTTAGCCATTGGCAAAGGTCCGGCCTGCAGCTCATGAGCCACGCCCAGTCGCTGCAAGTGCGCCTCGACGATGGCCGCCGAGTTCGCGATAACCTGGGGCTCACCGAGCCACTGGGAGAAGTTGATTGTCTGGTGCACCAGCACATCAGCAAGGTGCCCAACCGTGCCCAGTCCATGAGTTTCAATCAGCCGATAAAGCAAGTCATGGGGGGCCAGTTCACTGAAGGCGGGATCAAAGCCTTCAGCAGCCAACGCGGACTCGCGACTGAAGGCCAGTGCGCGGCCGACATACGGATAACTGCGCAACATATCCAGGTTCAGATCTGGCTTGAATACCGGGTCTTGGCAGCCGGTAGCGGTCAGTGAGTCTTCATCGCTGTAGCAAACGCTGACGCCGGGATTCAGGGCAATGCCTTCGGCCAGTAAAAGCAGTGCGTGGGGATCAAGTTCGTCGCCGCCCCGCAGCAGATAACACCAGTCGACATCAATGTCCTGCAACAGCTCGTTAAGCTGGCTCGGCCAGGATGTAGCCAGCGGCAGCCAGACAAGATTAGCCGCCGGTGTCACCCCTACTGGCTCGGCATTAGAGAGCACCACGATCGCCGCCGCCCCGTAAAGCTGGCGCTCGATGCTTTTCAGGCTGGAACGCAACAACCCGATGTCGCCAGTGGTATCAGTTAACACCAATAACACGTCCGGCTGCCGTGTCCAGCTCGCTAGCCGCGCTGGTAAACCCTCAATCTCGACAGCAGCCAGTTGCCGAGTAGCTAACCAGCGCCGATAAAGGTCAATACTGCGCTGCTGTCGGCCAACATTGGCCAGCACGCCGAAAAAAAGCGCTAAAGAGTGTGCCAAGGTACCGTCGAGCTGACCGCATTCAGTTTCGAAATCTTTCTCCGCCAGCTGAATACGTTTCAGGGGCGCAAACATTTCCACGCGCGCCATGAACATGGTGCCAGCAAAAAAATCCGCCTCGTCGATTCCCTGTGGATCAATGCCCGCTCGCTCGGCCAAAGTGACAAGCAACGCGTAGTTGATTTTATTAACGTACTTGGCAACTGGCAGCTGGTATCGCGGAGTACCCAGCATTGGAGCGAGCATCGGGTCGCAAAGGTGCTCTAGCGATCGGCGAAAACGCACCGGGTTGAGCAGGTCATCGAAAAGTTCAAGGCCCCAGTCGCTCTCCGCGCCCAGGTGCACCGAACGCTTGGTATGCAACTTGACCAGCGTATGGATGTTATCGGCACGCAAAAAGGGCAGCACCCTCAGAAACGGCAGAACGTCCCTTCCGTGGTTAGGTACCCGGTATAGCGAATAACTCAATCCGCTGGCCTCTAGCTGAGCACATACCCCATCATCATGTCCGGCCACGCAGGTTACGTAGAGATGCAGTCGTTCGGGCAGCCTGAGCAAACGAACCAAGATGTCTCGTAGCACTTCGGGATAATACGCATGGATAACCACACCTACTGGCGGCTCACCGTCTTCAAGTGGTGGCTGCTGCGCAACCAGCACTTCGCACCCTTTGAGCAAGTCCGGGCTGCTGCCCGAAATGACTGGCTGAACTTCAGTAGTCTGGCAAACAGATTGGGTTGTTGGTGGAATTATCATGTTTAAACCAAATTAAATAGAGGGCGAAAATAGAGCATCGCTGGATGCGCCTTCTCAGCGGAGGCGATCGTAGGTATCCGCTTTAGTGACAGCACTGCCCCATCGCTTGGCAAAAAATAATCGACAGTAAACGAAGCTCTCGCAGCTGTTCGCAGCTTAACAACGACGGCACTTTATCCTCTGAAGGCGTCTTAAAATTCGTCGGCGAGTGTAAGCACCAGATCTTTAATGTCGGCAGTGGCGGCATTTTCTTCAAAAATCATTTCACATCCAAATGATGTCGCCTGCATGCCGCGCTTCAAAGGCTTGGATAAGGCCACTAATACTTTAACGACAGCATAATTAATAGCCCATATGAAATCTCGCCCCTGATCCGATTATCCCGCTGTTAAAGCGGATGCCACTCCAAGGCACGTCCGTACCCATGAATATCCATGAGTGAAAAATGTCAAAGCGCAGACTTTCGTATAAATGCAGCGATTGGCAACGGTGAAGACTAACCAACTGAAAGAACTTAAAGCGTGCTCGTAATCTTGTGGGTCACAGTGGTGTAACTTCATTTTGCGATAGCTGGCACGCCACCGGGGCCACCGTTGATCCTGCGAGTAATTGCTTTGACTTCATTTTGAGACTGCAGAGCAGGTTTTTGGATAGTCGGGATGACCTGATTGATCAGAGATACGGCCATGCGAAAGCTGGCAACGGATTTTGAAGCAGCATTGATCAAACTCTAAAAATCTTCCGTTCTTAAGCAGCCGAATGGAGGAGCATCTGCAAAAATTTGCGGAACACCCCACTTTTTCGCAGGCAATAAAAAACCCCGTAGATCACTGATCTACGGGGCTTTTAATAGTGGAGGCCGAGGTCGGAATCGAACCGGCGTAGGTGGATTTGCAATCCACTGCATAACCATTTTGCTACTCGGCCTCAAAACGATCGCTGTCAGTAGCACAACAACAACCGCGTACAAATTGGAGCGGGAAACGAGACTCGAACTCGCGACCCCGACCTTGGCAAGGTCGTGCTCTACCAACTGAGCTATTCCCGCTTGGTGATGCGCATTCTATAGAATTAAGAAGGCTCGTCAACCCCTTGATTCAAAAAAGTTTTATTTCTTTTGAACGTCGGTCTTCAGATGCGGCCAGGCAGCGCGCAGGTATTGCACCATCGACCATAACGTCAGGCCAGCCGAGATCATCAACAAGGCATAACCCAGCAGGACCCAGAGGCTGAAGTCCCGTGGACTACCCAGCAGGATCACCAATGCAAGCATCTGCGCGGCGGTTTTCCACTTGCCAAGATTCGACACTGCTACATGAGCGCGAGCACCCAGTTCGGCCATCCACTCACGCAGTGCCGAGATCACGATCTCGCGGCCGATGATAACTGCGGCTGGAAGGGTCAGCCAAAGGTTGCCGTGTTCCTGCACCAGCAGCACCAAAGCCACTGCCACCATCAACTTGTCGGCGACCGGATCGAGAAAGGCTCCGAAAGGCGTGCTTTGCTCCAGTCGACGGGCCAAATAGCCATCCAGCCAGTCAGTCGCCGCAGCAAAGGCGAACACCGAGGCGGAAGCCATGTAACTCCACTGGTAAGGCAGATAGAACAGCAAAATGAAGATCGGAATGAGCAGGACGCGTAGAACGGTAATCAGATTAGGGATATTCATCGGCACAACTGGCTACGAGGTGAGTTGGCATTCTACTCGCTATGCAGGTTCGCATAAATCGACTCAGCGAGCTTTTTACTGATCCCCGGTGCTTTGGCGATCTCTTCGATGCTTGCACGAGACAGCTCTTGCAATCCACCAAAATGTTTCAACAAATCGCGACGTCGGGTTGGCCCTACTCCCGCAATGCCTTCAAGCGTAGACGTTCGGCGAGTTTTACCGCGTCGTGCACGGTGTCCGGTAATTGCAAAACGGTGAGCTTCGTCGCGAATTTGCTGAATCAGATGCAATGCCGGCGAATCACCACGCAAGGTGAACTCGTGCGCGGCATCATTAAGATACAAAGTTTCGAAGCCAGCCTTGCGCGTCGCGCCCTTGGCGACGCCGAGCAGGATCAGATCCGGCACCGCCAATTCATTGAGCACGTCACGGGCCATCGACAGTTGGCCCTTGCCGCCGTCCACCAGAAGAATATCCGGCAGCTTACCCTCGCCGTCCTTCAATTTGCTGAAGCGACGGGTCAATGCCTGGTGCATGGCGGCGTAGTCATCGCCCGCCGTGACACCTTCGATGTTGTAGCGACGGTAATCGGATTTGATTGCCCCTTCCGGGCCGAACACCACGCACGATGCGACAGTCGCCTCGCCACTGGAGTGACTGATGTCATAGCATTCGAGGCGCTGCGGTGGCTCATCAAGATTCAGCACTTCAGCCAGCGCTTCAAAACGCGCAGCCGTATGCTGACGGTTGGCGAGACGCGCACCCAATGCCTGTTCGGCATTGGTGACGGCCAACTGCTGCCATCGTGCACGAGTGCCACGCACCCGATGACTGATGGTCAACTCGCGACCACGCAGCTCATGAATGGCGTCGATCAACGCGGCCGCATCTTCGGGCACCACGTTGACGATCAACTCGCTTGGCAGGTCGCGTTCCGGACTGCTGATGAAATACTGCCCAAGAAACGCCGCCATGACCTCGGCAACTTCCTCTTCAATACCGACCTGCGGGAAGAAGTTCTTGCTGCCCAGCACTCGCCCGCCACGCACACTGATCAAGTGAACGCAGGCACCGCCCGGGTTTACGAACGCGGCAATCACATCGATATCGCCGGTCCCGCCTTCCATGCTCTGCTGATCCTGGACTCGGCGCAGCAGCGCGATCTGGTCACGCAGTTCGGCAGCACGTTCAAATTCAAGATTGATCGCAGCTTCTTCCATCGCACTGGAGAGTTCGTTAGTCAGGGCATGACTGCGCCCTTCCAGGAACATCACCGAATGGCGCACGTCCTCGGCGTAGACCTCAGGCTCGACGAACCCGACGCAAGGCGCCTTGCAACGCTTGATCTGATATTGAAGACAGGGCCGGGTGCGATTCTTGTAGTAGCTGTCTTCGCATTGACGAACGAAAAAGGTCTTTTGCAGCAGACTGAGGCTTTCACGTATCGCTCCGGCACTCGGATACGGGCCGAAATACTTGCCTTTGGCTTTCTTGGCGCCGCGATGAATGCTCAGCCTTGGGAATTGGCCATCAGAAAGAAATACATAGGGGTAGGATTTATCGTCGCGCAACAGAATGTTGTACGGCGGCCGCCACTCCTTGATCAAAGTCTGCTCGAGCAGCAGCGCTTCCGTTTCGTTGGCAGTAATGGTCGTCTCGACCTGTGCGATACGCCCCACCAGCGCTGCGGTTTTAGGCGCCAGTCCGGTCTTGCGGAAATAACTGGCCAGACGCTTCTTGAGGTTCTTGGCCTTACCGACGTAAAGCAGACGCGCATCGCTGTCGAACATGCGATAAACGCCCGGGCGCCCACTGACAGTGGAAAGAAAGGCGCCGGAATCGAATGTTTCAGTCATGGTCAGAGGCTGGCATCGACCATGCCATGGCGAACCGCCAAAAGCGTCAACTCGACATCACTGCTGATCGAAAGCTTCTCGAAAATACGATAGCGGTAGGTGTTGACCGTTTTCGGCGACAGGCAGAGTTTGTCAGAAATGATCTGCACCTTCTGACAGCCGACAATCATCAGCGCGATCTGGATTTCACGCTCGGACAAGGCGTCGAACGGCGAGTCATTGCTTGGCTGAAACGACTTGATCGCCAGTTGCTGGGCAATTTGCGGACTGATGTAACGCTGACCCGCAAATACCAGCCTGATGGCCTGAACCATCTCCGGCAAACCTGCACCCTTGGTCAAATAGCCAGCGGCTCCAGCCTGCAACAGACGTGTAGGAAACGGGTCTTCTTCGCACACCGTTACCGCAACGACTTTGATGTCGGGATGACTGCGCAACAGCTTGCGAGTGGCTTCAAGGCCACCGATGCCAGGCATCTTGACGTCCATCAGCACTACGTCCGGCTTCAGTTCCCGGGCCTTGATCAGGGACTCTTCCCCGGATTCGGCCTGACCAACCACTTGTAAGCCATCGATATCGGCCAGCATCCGTGTAATGCCCGTACGAACGAGATCGTGGTCATCGACCACTAGCACCCTAATCAAGCAGACACCTCGCGAAATGGTCTTATTGGGATGCCGGACACCTTAGCAAAAAGAGTCGCCCAGACCTAGCGGCAAGCAGCATATAAAAAGTTTCAATTCATCATGGAGGGCTTACAGGCCGTGCGTTTCAGAGCACATGTGTACTGATATCCCGCTGCATTCTCAGGAAACACTCGTCCTTGCCCACAACTGCCAGGCCCTTTCGCTCATACAGGTTTCGGGCCGGATTATTTTCGAACACCGTGAGGCGCAATGCCGGTCGCCGCTCCCTTTGCGTGATCGCAATAACCTGATCAATCGCCCAGGAACCAGCCCCCACGCGCTGAAACCCCTGATCAATCTGCAATTCACGGATGTACAGCGCCCGAGCATCGCGGCTCAGGCTGAAAAAACCCGCCAATACACCATTGCTTAGAATCATCTGATTATCACGCCCGGCCCAAGCGACATCGAACGCTTCGTCCTGCCATAACAGATCGTGCTTAATGTAGTAGGGCAGCATGTTTCGGCAAGTCAGATCCCGGGCAAAGCTCAAGTCTTCGGGCACCGCTGGACGCAACTCAAACATTTTCATATTTGCGCTACTTCGATGACCTGCCCTCGCCACTGTTTGCCGTCGCGTCGGGCGATGACCAGCAAATTACCCGGCCCATCCGCAGCCATAACCAGCGTCCCCTCGGATGACCAGACCGCACTGCGCCCTGCAGAAACCCAGCCGCCCGTGACACCGCCATGATTGGCCATCAGCACCGCCATTGAATGCTCGCGCGCGTAGGCCTGCAGCAAGTTTGTGTCTGTTGCATAACCCTTTTCGCTGATCAGGACTCCCGCCGCATACAGATCCGCGCCTAGTTGCGCGGCTGCAGCGGCATGACTGGCGTGGGTAAAGTCCGCACAAACCGCCAACGCCACGGCATCACTACCGATATTCAGCAGCGATCCGCCATATCCCGCAGCAAATACGAGTTCCTCGCCGGTGTGCAGGTGTTGCTTGCTGTAGACGCTTAGCGAGCCATCTTTGTGCAGTATCAACGCGCCAATGAACGTTCCGGAGTTTTCTTTGAGTCGAACAGGCATGCCAACCACGGTCGTGACGCCAAGTTCCCGGGCAAGATCCCTTAACGGCTGCAACACCGCATCCTCTGGGTCGATCGCCTGCTTCGCCGCTGCTTCGCCCTCATAACCAGTCAGCGACAGCTCAGGAAATACCAGCAACTCAACGCCCTGCTCCGCTGCCTCCTGGATAAAACGCAGATGTCGTTTGATGTTCGCGGCAAGATCGCCTGCAACCGAGATTGATTGAGCGGCGGCGATGGTTAACTTCGACATGCTTCTTCCTTAAATTCGGCCAAAACGCACATTGCGGTACATCGTTGATGAACTCAAGCGATAGCCATTGACCCGCACATTCGATAGCATTTTGTGATTGCTGATGCGTGCCCGCCTCTAGTAAGCTCGTCGCATTCATTGGAGAAACAGCATGTTCAACGCCCTCTTACAGCTTCTGACCGTCAGCGCCCCGCGCTCGGTTGCTGCTGCCCGGGCAAATGAACTCAACGCTCCAGTAAACTTTTATTTTGGGTATTGGTTTAGCCACTGGCGCGCCTGATACCCAAACGGCGCCCATACAAACGGATCGCCTACCAGAGAATTCTAAACCCCCGGTCGGCCTCCCGACCGGGGGTTTTGTTTTTTCTGGCCCCAACCTTTTTAGCAGCACACCAGACACTTTGAGGATTTACGACATGAACTACGCCACTTATTACCGTTACGACTTTTTTACCGCTTGGCGATTTACCAGCCTCCGCTCGGGACAGCCTGCCGCCTCCGATCGGTCACCCACAGGTGGCAAGCAAACACACGTAGCCAATACGGCCAATTGTCGAACACCCCAGTAGGGCCGAGTGAGCGGGAAGCACCCGCCGCCAGCCCAGGAAGCCCGAATATGAACTCGTCCGTCTCTGCTTTGCCACTGTCCACCCTGAATTCCGCCAACGAAGCGCTGACCCTGCGCCTGCCCAGCTCGTTGCAACTCAAGCAGCAATTGCCTCTGAGCAATGCCCTGAGCCAGCAAATCGCCGCCCACCGCCAGGCGGTCCGCGCGATCTTGAATGGTGAAGACCATCGCCTGCTGGTCATCGTTGGCCCTTGCTCGATTCACGATCCGAAATCCGCAATCGAATACGCCGAAAAGCTCGCCCGACTTGCCCATGATGTCAGCGACGAAATGCTTCTGGTGATGCGCGCCTACATCGAAAAACCCCGAACTACCGTCGGCTGGAAAGGCCTGGCTTACGATCCGCATCTGAACGGCAGCGACGATATGAGCGGTGGTCTGACACTGTCCCGTGAACTGATGCTTGAAATGATCCGCCTCGGTCTGCCCATTGCCACTGAACTGCTGCAACCGATGGCTGCCGGCTACTTCGACGACCTCCTGAGCTGGGTGGCTATCGGTGCACGTACCACTGAATCGCAGATCCATCGGGAAATGTCCAGCGGCTTGAGCATGCCGGTCGGCTTCAAGAACGGCACTGATGGCGGCGTAACCGTGGCGGTGGACGCCATGCGTTCCGCTGCTCACCCGCATCGACACTTCGGCGTCGACAGTCAAGGCCATCCGGCGATCATCCAGACGCCCGGCAACCCCGACACCCACATTGTGTTGCGCGGCGGCCATCATGGGCCGAACTACGACCGCGACAGCGTTGCCCGGATACACGCCGACCTGGCTCGCGTGAAGATCCCGAGCCGAATCATGGTTGATTGCAGTCACGCCAATAGCGGCAAGGACCCGATGCGCCAGCCCGGTGTATTCAATGAAGTTCTTGAGCAGCGCCTGCAAGGTGATCGTTCGTTGATCGGCATGATGATCGAATCCCATCTGTTCGAGGGATGTCAGTCACTCAGTCCTTCGCTGCGTTACGGCGTGTCGGTCACCGATGGATGCCTGGGGTTCAGCGATACTGAACAGTTGCTGTTGAACGCAGCTGACCGGTTGCGCACGCAATCCCCAGCCTGACAACCGAAACAGCCTTTCCGGGCCCGGAAAGGCTGACGCCCCTCGGCGCATTTATTGATAATTACGCCCGCACGCGTATCCGGGTTACACGGGAGGCTTGGCTGACATCGTCAAGCCGCTCAACCGTATACGACACCTGCACCACTGTTTCCCGGTGTTCTCGCCAGAATCGGTGAGGCACGATAAAAACTAAAGGCTGCCCGGTATTCTCCCGAGTAATGTCCCGATCATCACGATGATTGAAATACTCGCCATCGCACCGCAGATAAACCAGCTCCCCCTCCAGCGCCTGAACATTGCCGATCACCACCGTGATGCCATCCACCGAATCGGCGGCCTCAAGCTCACCGTCCGGAGCTTCCAGTACATCAGGAGCTGCAAGCTCCACCCGTATCAGTGGCGCTAACAATAGGCGGACTGAAGCAGACTGCCGCACCTTTGCATCGACTGACTCCACGCGGTAGCTGATGCTGACCCTTTCCCCGGAATGCTCAGCGATACAGTCTGCGGTAATCCAGAAAGAGAGCACCTGGCCAACAGCAAAAGACTCGACCGCCAGCTCATCAAGGAATGCATCTTCCCCCGCTTCGTTCTGCAATGTCAGCACAACCCGGTCACCGCGGGCCATTCGGGCATAGGGTTGCACCATCACGCTTGTACCTTCCGAGACGCGTGCCGGGTCCAGCGTCTCCCCCACCGTTTCGTCAACAGACGGCGCAGGCAAAAAAGGCTCCGGATCGCCCACATTCAACTGCAATCGACTGGATGACACCGGCTCCGGCAATCCCGTGCTGTGCAGGGTCCAGTAAATTTCGACTGATCCCTGTTCCAGAGGTGCGATGTGAGCTGCCTTTACGACGAACACGACTTCCTGCCCCACGCGTCCCTCACTGATATAGCGGCAAATCTGGTGTTCGTGAGTCACACCCTCGGCATCGAGCCCACTCCAACTCAAGATCAGTTTGTCACCACATTTCATGTGCGGATAAGGCGCAACCCTGACAAAGGCTCTGCTCAGATTAGGGTCGAGCATGCCGCCCTCGAGCACTTCGGTAGCCGGAGCCGGCAACAGTGTGACGAACGTTGCGACTGCTGGTGGCGAAGAGCGATAGCAGAACTCAAGGCGCCCCCCTTCCGCCTTGAAACTCAGATCACCACTGCCCGTTGACAGCGTCACAGGGGAATCGATATTTGCTTTATGCATAGTCATTCGTGCCTCCACTCCTTGGATAAACACCGCCTATTTAAGACAGCGTCGAACGAATTCCATTGAACATCATCCTTCGACCAGGCGATGTCAGCTCGATGCCTTCCACCCCCGAGTCAAACGCACCAGAGTACGTAGGCATCCGGTCGTGAATAAGCCATATCGGCGTTAAAGATTGCCAAATGTTCCGACAGGCCCCGCAAACAGATCCGAAATGTCGTACGCAATCTAGTCCGGTTTCCCCTCTATATCAGGGCATCTTCAGACATCGTCAGCCTGCCGGGGTGTTTTACAGTGGCACGCAGAAATTACTGATCAAGCGCAGCTAAAGAGGTAGGAACATGCAACGGAATGCAACAACCCGGTACCCGATCCTGTTGGTTCATGGCTTGTTCGGATTTGACCGAATTGGCCGATTTGAACTCTTCCACGATGTCAAGCAGGCACTGCGAGATGCGGACTGTCAGGTGTTCGTACCGCAACTGTCAGCCGTCCATGACAACGAAGTGCGCGGACAACAATTACTGAACCAGATCGAGCGAGTTCTGGAAGGGACAGGTGCAAGCAAAGTAAACCTGATCGGCCACAGTCAGGGCGCGCTGACCTGCCGCTATGCGGCGGCGCTTGAACCACTGAAAGTCGCTTCCGTTACCTCGGTAAGCGGTCCCAATCATGGCTCTGAACTGGCTGACTCATTGCGCAAGGCCTTGGTTCCCGGGCGCCTGCCGGAACATGTCGCAGAAGAGCTCGCCACACACTTTGCGCAATGGATCTCGCTACTCAGTGGGCGACCGGCATTGCCGCAGAACGCTGTCGCAGCACTGAATGCCTTGACGACCGAAAGTGTTGGCCAATTCAATCAAAAATATCCCCAGGGACTGCCCTCTGTCTGGGGTGGTCAAGGTGCTGAACAAGTCAACGGCGTTCACTACTATTCGTGGAGCGGCACGTTGCAAGCTGATTTGATAACCAACCTGCGACCACTGGACCCTGTGCATGGTGTGTGCCGGGCGCTGTCCAGCCACTTCGTCATCGACGAAGGGCAGAATGACGGTTTCGTCGGCCGCTACAGTTCTCACCTGGGTACCGTCATCCGCTCCGACTATCCGTTCAATCACCTCGACAGCCTGCGGCGCTCGGCCGGGCTGTCTTCCGTCATCCCCGACGCAATCGACCTCTATACTGAACACGCCTTACGATTGCAGGCTGCTGGCCTGTAGGCCGACACCTATACATCTATTGGAACTTTGCCGGGAAATCGGCCACTGAATCCGGTAGGCTCCACATTTTACTGAAATAGATCGGAGATTTTTCCCATGGCTAAAGCCACTGCCCGCCACATCCTGGTTTCCAGCGAAGACAAGTGCAACGAACTCAAGGCCCAGATCGAAGGCGGTGCTGATTTCGCCGAAGTCGCCAAAGCCAACTCCAGCTGCCCATCCAGCCGTCAGGGCGGTGATCTGGGTTCGTTCGGTCCTGGCCAGATGGTCAAGGAATTCGATACCGTGGTGTTCAGCGCGCCGATCAACGTCGTGCAAGGCCCGGTGAAGACCCAGTTCGGTTATCACCTGCTTGAAGTCACCAGCCGCCAGGACTGATCCCTCGTCCGGTTTGCTGTGCAACGGCCCGCCTTTTGGTGGGCCGTTGTGTTTCGGTTACATGATACGGCTGGCGACTGGCGCGCCGCTGGCGTACAACTTGCGCTTATCGATCACCCGGCTTTAAGGCTGACAATGCGACTGGTTTTTCCCACATTGATGTTCACTGCCGTGGCCCTGCTGCTGAGTGCCGCTGGTGTGAACGCCGCACCGCAACATGCGTTGACCGTCTATGGCGAACCGGCCAAGTATCCGGCCGGATTCAGTCACTTCGACTATACCAATCCGCAAGCGCCCAAGGGCGGCACCATGCGCCGCTCAGCGGTTGAAATCGGTCACTTCGATCACATCCTGCCGTACATCGACAAAGGCATCGGCGTCTCGCAGATCGACGGCATGCTGTATTCACCGCTGGCCCAGCGCTCGATGGACGAGCCCTATACCGTCTATGGATTGGTGGCCAAACAGATGGAACGCTCGGCCGACGGTTTGTCCCTGCGTTTCTTCATCGATCCCAAGGCTCGCTTCGCTGACGGTAAACCGATTACCGCCGAAGACGTGCGCTACACCTATGATCTGCTGATGACTCAGGGTAGCCTGCGTTATCGCACCCAGTTCGCAGACGTCAAAGGCGTTGAAGTGGAAACGCCGCTGACCGTGCGCTTCGATTTCAAAAGCAACGAAAACCGCACCTTGCCGCTGGACATCGCCACCCTGCCGGTATTTCCCGAACATTGGTGGAAGACCCGCGACTTCGCTGGCGGTGGCGGATATGAACCGCCTCTAGGCAGTGGCCCCTACCGGGTCGGCAAAGTCGATTCCGGGCGCAGCATCACCTTCGAACGCAATCCCGACTGGTGGGGCAAGGACCTGCCGGTCAGTCGCGGTTTGTACAACTTCGACCATTTCAGCATCGAGTACTTTGGTGATACCGACGTCGCCCGCCAGGTGCTGCGCGGCGGTGCCTACGATTACAACCGTGAGTTCTCGGCCACCGGCTATTCCATCGGTTACGACAGCCCGGCGCTGAGCGACGGCCGCTTGCAGAAAGCCCACCTGGCTACCGAGGCGCCACAATCAGCCCAGGGTTTTGTGTTCAACACGCAAAAGCCATTGTTCCAGGATCGCCGCGTACGCCAGGCGCTGGCCATGCTCTGGGATTTCGAGTGGACCAACCGGCAGATGATGCGCAACATGTACATCCGCCAGCAGAGCTACTTTTCCAACTCCGAACTTGCTGCCCGAGAACTGCCCGACGCGGCTGAGCTGAGCATCCTTGAACCGCTGCGCGGACAGGTACCCGAAGAAGTTTTCAACAAAGTCTTCGAAGCGCCAAAAACTGATGGCACCGGGCTGATCCGCGACAAGCAATTGCAGGCGCTGGAGCTACTTGAGCAGGCCGGCTGGCAACCCGATGGCGACCAATTGGTCAACGCCCAGGGTGAGCCATTGAGCTTCACCTTTCTGGTCAGCCAAAACGGTCTCGACCGCATGCTGCTGCCGTACAAACGCTCGTTGAAGCAGATCGGCATCGACCTCAACATTCGTCGCATCGACTCCTCGCAATACGTCAATCGCCTGATGAGCCGGGATTACGACATGATCGTCACCGGCTATCCGGTCACCACCTCACCCGGCGGTGAGCTGCTCAACTACTTCGGCTCGGTTTCAGCCAACGATCCCGGCGCCAACAACTACATGGTGCTAAAGAATCCGGCGGTCGATACCTTGATCAACGGCCTGATCCGCGCCTCGACCCAGAGCGACATGCTGCATTACGCCCATGCGCTGGATCGGGTGCTGCAATGGAATTACTACTGGATTCCCAACTATTACCCGCCGGGAACCTCGACCGTCTGGTGGAATCGTTTTGGCATGCCGGCGACTCAGGCCAGTAATGACGAAGCCATCGAGAGTTGGTGGGAAATCAGCAGTACACCGCTGACCAACCAGCAGATGACCGCCGAAAAAATCGGCCGTGGCAGACCCGGAGGGCCGCACTGATGTTGGCTTATATACTGCGGCGCCTGCTGCTGATCATCCCGACGCTGGTGATCATTCTGCTGGTCAACTTCGTCATCATCCAGGCCGCACCCGGTGGCCCGGTCGAACAGGCCATCGCCCATTTGCAAGGGATTGGCGGCGCCAGTGTCGGCGGCAGTTCCAGCGAGACCATGAGCAGCACTTCCCGCGCCAGTCGCGGCCTCGATCCGCAACTGATCAAGGACATCGAAAAACAGTACGGCTTCGACAAACCGGCCCACGAACGCTTGTGGCTGATGCTGAAGAACTACGCGCAGCTGGATTTCGGCAAAAGCTTCTTTCGCGGCGCTACGGTTACCGACCTGATCCTCGAAAAAATGCCGGTGACCATCTCCCTCGGCCTGTGGGCGACGTTGATCACCTATCTGGTGTCGATCCCGCTGGGCATCCGCAAAGCCGTGCGCCACGGCAGCCATTTCGACATCTGGAGCAGCACGGCGATCATCATCGGCTACGCGATGCCGGCGTTTCTGTTTGCGATGTTCCTGATCGTGGTCTTTGCCGGAGGCACGTCGCTTAACTGGTTCCCGGTGCGCGGACTGGTTTCGGACAACTTCGAATCGCTATCAACCCTTGGCAAGATCGCCGATTACTTCTGGCACTTGGTGCTGCCGGTTACCGCGTTGGTGATCGGCGGCTTCGCGACCCTGACGATCCTGACCAAGAACTCGTTCCTCAACGAAATCACCCGCCAATACGTGGTGACAGCCCGGGCCAAAGGTTTGAGCGAACGCCGCGTGCTCTACGGACATGTGTTCCGCAATGCGATGCTTTTAGTGGTTTCCGGAATTCCTCAGGCGTTCATCAGCGTGTTTTTTGCCGGTTCGTTGCTGATTGAGGTGATTTTCTCCCTCGACGGCCTCGGGCGCATGAGCTACGAAGCAGCCGTTTCGCGTGATTACCCGGTGGTATTTGGCTCGCTGTTCATCTTCACTCTGTTCGGCCTGCTGATAAAACTGATCGGCGACCTGTGCTACACGCTGGTCGATCCGCGTATCGACTTCGCCGCGAGGAACGCCTGATGTTCAAGCTCTCGCCTCTGGGGCGTCGTCGATTCGAACGATTCAAGAAAAACCGTCGCGGCTGGTGGTCGCTGTGGTTGTTCATCGGCCTGTTCCTGTTGAGCCTCGGCGGCGAAATGATCGCCAACGACAAGCCGTTGATCGTCAGTTATCAGGGCCAATGGTATTTCCCGGTGTTCAAGCGCCACACCGAGCAGGAGTTCGGCGGACAGCTGCCGTTCCAGGCCGATTACCGCAGCGACTACGTGCAGAACCTGATCCGCAAGGACGGTGGCTGGATGCTGTTCCCGCCGATCCCGTTCAGCGATGACACGCCGAACTACGACCTCAACCAGCCTGCGCCAAGTCCACCCTCCTCGGTCAATTGGCTGGGCACGGATGATCAGGCGCGAGATGTGTTGGCACGGGTGATTTTCGGTGCGCGGGTGTCGATTCTGTTTGCCTTGATGCTGACTTTTGTCAGCGCGCTTATCGGCATTGCCGCTGGTGCGTTGCAGGGTTATTACGGCGGCTGGGTCGATCTGATCGGGCAGCGATTGCTGGAAGTCTGGTCAGGATTGCCGGTGCTGTATCTGCTGATCATTCTTTCCGGTTTCGTCGAGCCGAATTTCTGGTGGCTGCTGGGGATCATGGCGCTGTTTTCATGGCTGGCACTGGTCGATGTGGTGCGCGCCGAGTTTCTGCGCGGGCGCAACCTTGAATACGTCAAGGCAGCCCGGGCGTTGGGCCTGACCGACCGCAAAGTGATTTTCCGGCACATTCTGCCGAACGCGATGAACGCCACGTTGAGCTACCTGCCATTCATTTTGACCGGGGCGATTTCCACGCTGACGGCGCTGGATTTCCTCGGATTTGGCATGCCGGCCGGCAGCGCCTCTTTGGGTGAACTGATCGGCCAGGGCAAGCAAAACCTGCAAGCGCCGTGGCTCGGACTGACCGCGTTTTTCACTCTGGCGCTGATTCTGTCCTTGCTGGTGTTCATTGGTGAGGCGCTGCGCGATGCCTTTGATCCACGATCCTGATTTTGCAAAAGCGAGCCGGACACTTATATGAGTGAAAACCTGATCGAAATCCGCGACCTCAACGTCGCTTTCCACGGCCAGACCGTGGTGCGCAACCTGTGCCTGGATATTCGCCCCGGCGAGTGTCTGGCGCTGGTTGGCGAGTCGGGTTCCGGCAAGTCGGTGACCGCACACTCGATTTTGCAATTGCTTCCCGAAGGCGATGCGCAAACCACTGGCAGCATTCGCTATCGCGGCCAGGAAATTGTCGGTACCGAGCCCAAGGTCTTGCGCGAACTGCGCGGTAATCGCATCGCGATGATCTTTCAGGAGCCGATGACCTCGCTGAACCCGCTGCACAGCATCGAGAAACAGATCGGTGAAACGCTACTGGTGCATCGTGGCCTCGGCGGCAAAGCGGCGCAAAAACGCATTCTCGAACTGTTGGAACTGGTGGGCATCCAGAAACCGAAAGAGCGACTCAAGGCCTATCCGCATCAATTGTCCGGCGGCCAGCGGCAACGGGTGATGATCGCCATGGCCCTTGCTTGCGAGCCGGAGTTGCTGATCGCCGATGAGCCAACCACCGCCCTCGACGTCACTGTGCAGCGCAAGATTCTGCTGCTGCTCAAATCCCTGCAACAACGTCTTGGCATGTCGCTGCTGCTGATCAGCCACGACCTCAATCTGGTGCGCAGCATTGCCCAGCGGGTCTGCGTGATGAAGGCCGGGGAAATCGTCGAGCAGGCTGAGTGCGAAACCCTGTTCACCGAGCCGAAACACCCTTACAGCTGCGTGCTGCTGAACGCTGAGCCGGAGGGTGAAGCGCTGCCTCGGGACGAGCGCGAGAATGTGCTGGAGGTGGAAGATCTGCGCGTCGATTTCGTTGTCGGCGGCGGACTGTTTCAGCGTAAGCAATACCTGCGCGCCGTGGACGGGATTAGCCTGAATATCCAGCGTGGCAAGACGCTGGGGATCGTCGGCGAATCCGGCTCGGGCAAATCGACGCTGGGTCAGGCAATCCTGCGTCTGCTTGATTCCGAAGGCAGCATTCGCTTTCAGGGCGAAGCGCTCGACGGTCTCGATCAGAAGCAATTGCGGCCTTGGCGCCGGCAGATGCAGGTGGTGTTTCAGGACCCGTTCGGCAGTCTCAGTCCGCGAATGTCAGTGGCGCAGATCATCAGCGAAGGTCTGGAGGTACATTGCCAATCGACTGCCAATGAGTGCGACGACCAGGTAATTCGTGTGCTCAAGGAAGTCGGCCTCGACCCGGAAAGCCGTCATCGTTATCCCCATGAGTTTTCCGGCGGCCAACGCCAGCGCATCGCCATCGCCCGTGCTCTGGTGCTGAAACCGGCGTTGATTCTGCTGGACGAGCCGACTTCGGCGCTTGATCGCACGGTGCAGAAACAAGTGGTCGCCCTGCTCCGCGATCTTCAGGAAAAACACGGATTGACCTACTTGTTTATCAGTCACGATCTGGCGGTGGTACGTGCTTTGGCCCACGACATGATCGTGATCAAGGATGGCAAAGTGGTGGAGCGCGGGCCCAGCCATGATGTGTTTGATGCGCCGCAGCATCCTTATACCAAAGAGCTGTTGGCGGCGGCGCATCCGGGGTAAGTGCATTAATTTAAATCGCATTACGGCTATCGCGAGCAGGCTCACTCCTACAGGGAATGCGTTTCAAATGTGGGAGTGAGCCTGCTCGCGATGAGGCCCGTTCAGCTGAAAAATTCAGGACTTCTGCCCATGAACACCACCGAAAGCCTCAAGGATTACCAACGGGTTCGCACGCTGGCGATCCGTTCGTTGTTCGAGATTATCGAGCAGTCGAGCGAAGGCACGGTGATCGTCGATCGCGACGCAAACATCGTCTGGATGAACGAGCGTTACGCACGCCGCTTCGGTCTTGAATCGGCTGCGGGTGCGATTGGCAAACCCTGCGAAAGCGTGATTCCCGGCAGCCTGTTGCGCGAAGTCGTGCGCAGCGGCCGGCCGATTCTTCTGGACATGCAAGACACACCGAAAGAGCCGCTGGTAGTGATGCGTCTGCCAATCCACGACGATGCTGGCGCCGTGATCGGCGCTATCGGCTTCGCCCTGTTCGACGAATTGCGCAGCCTGTCGCCGATGCTCAAGCGCTACCTGAGCATGCAGGAAGAACTGGCCTCGACCCGCTCGCTGCTGCGTGCGCGCCAGACCAAATACAACTTCGCCCACTTCATCGGCACCAGCGCCGCCAGCCTCGAAGTCAAACGCCGCGCGCGGCGTAGTGCGAGTGCCGAGTCACCGGTGTTGCTGCTCGGCGAAACCGGCACCGGCAAGGAGTTGCTGGCTCAGGCGATCCACGGTGCGTCGCCCCGAGCGCACAAGGCTTTCGTCAGTATCAACAGCGCAGCGATTCCCGAGGCGCTGCTTGAAGCGGAGTTCTTTGGCACCGCACCCGGGGCCTTTACCGGAGCCGACCGCAAGGGCCGCACCGGCAAGCTGCAGATCGCTCAGGGTGGCACGTTGTTTCTCGACGAAATCGGCGACATGCCGCTGCCGTTGCAAAGCAAACTTTTGCGGGTTTTGCAGGAAAAAGAGTTCGAACCGGTGGGTTCCAACGAAGTGATTCAAAGCGATGTGCGCGTCATTGCCGCAACCTCTACCGATCTGGAAGCGGCGATCAAGCGTGGGGAGTTCCGCGCTGATTTGTACTATCGCCTCAATGTGCTGCCGATCAACGTTCCGCCGTTACGCGAGCGTCTGGATGATCTGCCGGCGCTCAGCGAGGCGATTCTTGAAGAGCTGCGCAGCCAACACGAACTCGACCGCGAAGCATTGGGTCTGCTTGCAGAGCATGCCTGGCCGGGGAACATTCGCGAGTTGCGTAACGTGCTGGAGCGGGCGGCGTTGCTCAGTGATGACTTGATGCTGACGGCCAATGACATTCGTGCAGCGATTGGCACGTTTACGCCCGTGGAGCGAGAGTTGGTAGTGGCACTGCAACCGTTACAGCAGGAGACGTTCAGCGAGGCGCGAGAACGATTTGATCGCCAGTTGATTCAATCAGCCCTCGCGCAATGTGGGGGCAAGGTGGTTGAGGCGGCTGCGCGGTTGGGGCTTGGACGGTCGACGCTTTACAAGAAGATGGTGGCGTTGGGGATTGTATAGTCTCAATAACGAGACTTTAGTCTTCTTTTGTAGACGGGATTTTAAAGATCAAAAGATCGCAGCCTTCGGCAGCTCCTACAGGGTTGATACAAGTCCCATGTAGGAGCTGCCGAAGGCTGCGATCTTTTCGGGCACAAAGAAAATCTCACTATTGAGACAATCTAACAACAATCAAGTCATCAAAAAGCAATAAATCTATATTTATCAAAAGGTTAGCTACTTGGCACACATCTAGCTATCGCTCATCCCCACCAGCAACACCCACAAAAATAACAATTCGAAGGAGCACTCCATGAGTGTGATCATTGCCTTGGCAGCCCTCGCGCTGCTGATGCTCGCCGCCTACCGTGGCTACAGCGTTATCCTGTTCGCCCCGATTGCCGCCCTCGGCGCTGTCCTGCTCACCGATCCTTCCGCCGTCGCCCCTGCCTTCACCGGGGTGTTCATGGAAAAAATGGTCGGTTTCATCAAACTGTACTTTCCGGTCTTTCTGCTCGGTGCGGTGTTCGGCAAGCTGATCGAGCTGTCCGGATTCTCGCGCTCGATTGTCGCCGCCGCCATTCGCCTGCTCGGCACTCGCCAGGCAATGCTGGTGATCGTGCTGGTGTGCGCCCTGCTCACCTACGGTGGCGTGTCGCTGTTCGTGGTGGTGTTTGCGGTGTATCCGTTCGCTGCGGAGATGTTCCGTCAGAGCAACATTCCGAAACGCCTGATCCCGGCGACCATCGCCCTCGGCGCGTTTTCGTTCACCATGGATGCCCTGCCCGGCACGCCGCAGATTCAGAACATCATCCCCAGTACCTTCTTCAACACCACCGCATGGGCAGCGCCGTGGCTGGGTTTGATCGGGACGATTTTCGTGTTCTGCGCCGGCATGCTGTTTCTGCAACGTCAGCGCAACAAGGCCCAGCGCGCCGGTGAAGGCTACGGCACCGAGTTGCGCAACGAGCCGGAAACCGCCGAAGACCTCAAACTGCCGAACCCATGGCTGGCCATCTCACCACTGTTGGCGGTGGGCATCATGAACCTGCTGTTCACCCACTGGATTCCGCAGTGGTACGGCAAAACCCATAGCCTCTCGCTGCCGGGCATGGCCACCCCGGTGACCACCGAAATCGCCAAACTCACGGCAATCTGGGCAGTACAAGCCGCGCTGTTGGTGGGCATTCTGATGGTGTTGGCGTTCGGCTTTCAGGCGATCCGCAGCAAACTCGCGGAAGGCAGCAAAAGTGCGGTCAGCGGTGCTCTGCTGGCGGCAATGAACACCGCGTCGGAATACGGTTTTGGTGCGGTGATTGCCTCTCTTCCGGGGTTTCTGGTGCTGGCCGACTGGCTCAAGGGCATTCCGAATCCACTGGTCAACGAAGCGATCACCGTCACCCTGCTGGCCGGCATCACCGGTTCGGCGTCGGGTGGTATGAGCATCGCGCTGGCGGCGATGTCCGAACAGTTCATCAGCGCTGCCCATGCGGCGAATATTCCGCTGGAAGTGCTGCACCGTGTGGCCGCGATGGCTAGCGGCGGCATGGACACCCTGCCGCACAACGGCGCGGTGATCACACTGTTGGCGGTGACTGGCCTGACTCACCGCGAAGCCTACAAAGACATTTTCTGTATTACGCTGATCAAGACCCTGGCGGTTTTCGTAGTGATCGGCACTTTCTACGCCACTGGCATTGTGTGAGGTATTGATGACGACTCTTTCGGGCAAAACCGCACTGGTTACCGGTTCCACCAGCGGCATCGGTCTGGGCATCGCGCTGTGCCTGGCCAAGGCTGGCGCCAATCTGATTCTCAATGGTTTTGGCGATGCCTCGAAGGTGATCGCTGAGGTCGACCAGTTCGGTGGCAAGGTCGGGCATCACCCGGCCGACGTCAGCGATCCGGCGCAGATTGCCGACATGGTCGCCTACGCCGAGCGCGAGTTTGGTGGCGTCGACATTCTGGTCAACAACGCCGGCATCCAGCACGTTGCCGCAGTGGCGGAATTCCCGGTGGAGCGCTGGGATTCGATCATTGCGATCAACCTGTCGTCGGTGTTTCATAGCACGCGCCTGAGTCTGCCGGGTATGCGCAGCAAGGGCTGGGGGCGGATCATCAACATCGCCTCGGTACACGGTCAGGTGGGCTCGACCGGCAAAGCCGCGTACGTGGCGGCGAAACACGGGGTGATCGGCCTGACCAAAGTGGTCGGTCTGGAAACCGCGACCAGCAACGTCACCTGCAATGCGATCTGCCCGGGTTGGGTGCTGACGCCGTTGGTGCAGAAGCAGATTGATGATCGTGCGGCCAAGGGTGTTGATCCGCAGCAGGCGCAGCATGATTTGCTGGCGGAGAAACAGCCGTCGCTGGAGTTTGTTACGCCGCAGCATTTGGGGGAATTGGTGCTGTTTTTGTGCAGCGAGGCCGGCAGCCAGGTGCGTGGCGCGGCGTGGAATATTGATGGCGGCTGGTTGGCGCAGTAGGCAGGCCGTAAAACCGCGTTATCGTTCATCGCGGGCAAGCCACGCTCCCACAGGATTTGGGTTGTAGCCAGGTTTTGTGAACACCACAAAACCCGTGGGAGCGTGGCTTGCCCGCGAAGCGATCTGAAGATAAAACAAGAGGCAAATCCATGTCCGAAATCCTTTGGCAGCCCGACGCCAAACGCATCGCCGAGTCACGCATGGACAGCTTCCGGCGCCTGATCAATCAGCGCCATGGCTTGAACCTGACTACCTACACCGATCTGCACTCCTGGAGCATCGAGCAGCGCGAAGCGTTCTGGCAGGCCATCGTCGACTGCTTCGACATTCGTTTTCATACCCAACCCGATGCTGTGCTGCGCGAGGGCAGCCAGATGCCCGGCGCCGAATGGTTTCCCGGCGCAACCCTGAACTTCGCCGAGCATCTGCTGCGCCGCCGCGACGATGCCGTAGCAGTGATCGCCGTGGCGGAAAACGGCCAGCGTGAACAATTGACGTGGGCTGAACTGGCAGAACATGTCGCCGGTTTCCAGGCCAGCCTGCAAGCGGCTGGTGTCGGCCTCGGCGACCGGGTGGCGGCGTGTATGCCGAACACCTGGCAAACCCTTGTGGCCATGTTGGCGACTACCAGCCTTGGGGCGATCTGGTCATGTTCTTCGCCGGACTTCGGCACGCACGGGGTGATCGACCGCTTCGGTCAGATCGAGCCGAAAGTGCTGATCACCTGCGCCGGCTATCGCTATGCGGGCAAAGAAATCGACCAGACCGCCAAGGTCAACGAGATCCTCGAACGACTGCCATCGTTGCAGCAGTTGATCATCGTGCCTTACGCCAAACCGCAGGCCCGCGCCGACGATTATCGGACCGATGCCAACGTCACCTTGTGGGACGATTTTTATCAGTCCGGTGGCGAACCGCACTTTGTACCAGTGCCGTTCAATCATCCGCTGTACGTGCTGTATTCCAGCGGCACCACGGGTGTGCCCAAGTGCATCATTCACAGCACCGGCGGCGTACTGCTGCAACATGCAAAAGAACATGGCCTGCATGTCGATCTTGGCCCCGGCGACCGTTTGTTCTACTACACCACTTGCGGCTGGATGATGTGGAACTGGCTGGTCTCGGCGCTGGCGGTCGGCAGCGCGGTGGTGCTGTACGACGGCTCGCCGTTCCATCCGGGCAACGAACGCTTGCTGGAGTTGATCGACGATGAGCGCATCAGCGTGTTTGGCACCAGCCCGAAATACCTCGCTACTCTGGAAACCAGTGGCATCAAGCCGCGTGAACAGCATGATCTGAGCAGTCTCAAGACTTTGCTTTGCACCGGCTCCGCACTGTCGCCGCAGAGCTACGACTTCGTGTACCGCGATTTCAAATCGGACGTGTGCCTGAGTTCGATGTCTGGCGGCACCGACATCGTTTCCTGCTTCGTCAACGGTAACCCGATATCGCCGGTACGCCGGGGCGAGAACATGGGCAAGAGCCTGGGTATGGCGGTTGAGGTGTGGAACGACGCGGGCAGTCCGGTGATTGGCGAGAAAGGGGAAATGGTCTGTACCCGTCACTTCCCGGCGATGCCGATTGGCCTATGGAACGATGCCGACGGTGAAAAACTGCGCAAATCGTATTTCAGCTTGTTTCCCGGGGTCTGGGCGCAGGGTGATTATGCCGAGCAGATGGCGCATGGCGGGATGGTCATTCATGGCCGTTCGGATGCGGTGCTTAACCCCGGTGGCGTTCGCATCGGTACCGCGGAGATTTACCGTCAGGTCGAGAAAGTCCCGCAAGTTTTGGACAGCGTGGCCATCGGGCAGCAATGGCAGGACGATGTGCGTGTGGTGCTGTTTGTGCGTTTGCAGGATGGGCTGGTACTCGATGACGCGCTGCAACAACAGATCCGTCAGGTGATTCGAGCCAACACCACGCCACGGCATGTGCCGGCCAAAATCCTCGCGGTTACCGATATTCCGCGCACCATCAGCGGCAAGGTGGTTGAGTTGGCGGTGCGCAATGTGGTGCATGGTGAGCCGGTGAAGAATACCGATGCGCTGGCGAATCCCGAGGCGTTGGAGCAATTCCGCAACCGAATGGAATTGGCTGACTGACCACCCGATTCACTGTGGGAGCCAGCCTGCTGGCGATAGCGGTGTGTCTGTAAGAGATTATGAAACTGACACACCGCTATCGCCAGCAGGCTGGCTCCCACAGGGGTCAGCTTCAATCCATCAAGCCCCAGTCGCCCGATGTCGGCGACGGCGGGGCCGGTTCTGTATCGGCATGCAACTTCAGCCGCAGCCGCAAATTGTTCTGCGAATCGGCATGTTTCAGTGCCTCTTCCTCACTGATCGCCCCCTCCAGCACCAGCCGGTAAAGCGCCTCATCAAAGGTCTGCATGCCCGCCTCAGCGGATTTTTCCATGATGCCCTTGAGCTCACCGAATTCGTTGCGGCGGATCAGATCAGCGATAGTCGGCGACCCCAGCATCACCTCCACCGCCGCTCGCCGCCGCCGCCCATCAATCGTGCGTACCAGCCGCTGTGAAACAAACGCTTTGAGGTGATTGCCCAACGCATGCAGCAACTGAGGACGGCGCTCGTCGAGGAACATGTTGATGATCCGGTCCAGCGCCTGATTGGCGTTGTTCGCGTGCAGCGTCGAGAGCACCAAGTGCCCGGTCTCGGCGAATGCCAGCGCATGGTCCATGGTTTCACGGTCGCGGATTTCGCCGATCAGCACCACATCCGGCGACTGGCGCAGGGTGTTCTTCAGCGCGGCGTGGAAGCTGCGGGTATCGACCCCGACTTCGCGCTGGTTGATGATCGACAGTTGATGGCGATGGATATACTCCACCGGGTCCTCGATGGTGATGATGTGCCCGCTGCTGTGACGGTTGCGATGGTCGATCAACGCCGCCAGTGAAGTAGATTTACCCGAATCGGTAGCACCGACAAACAGGATCAGCCCCTGCTTGAGCATTACCGACTCCAGCAACACCGGTGGCAGCTTAAGGTCCTCGAAACGCGGAATGTCGAGTTTGACGTTACGGATCACGATCGAAACGTCATTGCGCTGCTTGAAGATGTTGACCCGAAACCGGCCAATGCCAGTGCGGGAAATCGCCAGGTTCATTTCCAGATCCCGGTCGAACTCCCGGTGTTGTTCGGCGTCCATCAGGAATACCGCGATGGCCGCGACTTCCCCGGGTTTGAACGGTCGGTCGCTCAACGGCGTCAGCACGCCATCAAAACGCGCACTCGGTGGCGCTCCGGTGGAGAGGAACAGGTCCGAACCGTGCTGACTGGCCAGACGAATTAACAGTGCGTCGATTTCCATGGCAAAAAGCACCCGCTAAGCTTTCAATGTTCAGACATGACCCGCCGTCGTGACGCAATCGGCCGTTGAGCGTCTATCGTCCTGCAAGCATAGTAGACGCCGCCTTACCGACAGATGCCCAGGATACAAGTGATGAACGCTGCACCCACCCACGATGACGCCCAGGCATTGATCGCCCGTACCGACTGGAGTCGCAGCCCGCTCGGTGACGCCAGCCTATGGCCGCAGAGCCTGCGCACTGCGGTGGACATCGTGCTGCACTCGCCGATGCCGATGCTGTTGCTCTGGGGGCCGCAGCTCACGCAGATCTACAACAACGGCTTCGCGATGCTTGCCGGCAGCAAGCATCCGCACGCTTTCGGACAACCTGCGCACCTTATCTGGCCAGAACTTCGGGAATTCACTGACCCGATTTACAGCGCCGTCCTACAAGGCCAGGTGCGCTCCTACAATGAACGGCGCTTTACCTTGCAGCGTGACGGCAAGGAATCCGACTTCTGGCTGGATCTGACCTACAGCCCGATTCGCGACGAAAGTGCTCAGGTTGCCGGGATTCTGGTCACCGCCATCGAAACCAACGAGCGCCGGCGGATTGCCCTGGAACTCCAGCAGCGTTCGGAAAACAGCCTCAAGGCCCAGCGTGAAACCGAAGAGCGCCTGCAATTGGCGCTGGCCGCCACCGACGCCGTCGGCACCTGGGATTGGGATATCGGTGAAGACCGCTTCATCGCCGACGCGCATTTCGCGCAACTGCACGGCGTCGATCCGGCCCTTTCCGGAAAACTGCCCATCAGCGATTACCTGCAAGGCGTACACCCTGAAGACCGCGCCCTGATTGCGCGCAGCATCAAGCACTGCATCACCCACGGCACCGAATACGCCGAGGAATACCGTTTGTTGCAACCCGACGGCACGCTGCGCTGGGTGTTTGCCCGGGGCCGCTGCTACAAGGATCACCACGGCCGGCCGGTGCGTTTTCTCGGCGCGGCGCTGGATCTGACCGAGCGCAAGCACACCGAACAGGCGCTGCGGCAGAGCCAGACCGAGCTGCAACTGATCATCAACGCCATGCCGATCCTGATCAGCTATGTCGATCAGGAAGAACGCTTTCGCCTGAACAATGCCGCGTACCTCGACTGGTACGGTTTGACTCCGCAGGAGCTGTACGGCCGGACCATTCGCGAGGTGATCGGCGAAGAAGCGTATTTCCTGCGTGCGCCATACATCGCCGAGGCGCTGGCCGGGCGACCTTGCTCTTACAGCCTGTACACGCCGCATCGCGATGGCAGTTCGCGGCATGCCCTGATGAACTACCTGCCACGCCACGGGCCGGATGGCGCGGTGAACGGTTTCTACATTTTCGTGATCGATGAGACCGAACGTAAAAAAACCGAGGAAGCCCTGCGCAACCTCAACGAAACCCTCGAAGAGCGGGTCAGCGCCCGGACCGAGCAATTGGCCAAGGCCAACCAGCGTTTGCAGAATGAGATGTTCGAGCGCGAGCGCGCCGAGGACGCCTTGCGTCATGCGCAGAAAATGGAAGCGGTCGGCCAGCTCACGGGCGGCATCGCCCATGACTTCAACAACATGCTGACCGGGATCATCGGCAGCCTCGACTTGATGCAGCGCTATATCGCCAATGGCCGCGCCGACGAGATCGGACGCTTCACCGAGGCGGCGGTGTCGTCGGCCAACCGTGCGGCAGCGCTGACCCACCGACTGCTGGCGTTCTCCCGCCGCCAGTCGCTCGACCGCAAGACCCTCGACGTCAACGAGCTGATCCATTCGCTGGAAGACCTGATTCGCCGGACCAAGGGCGATCCAATCGAGCTCTCGCTGAACATGGCCGACGACGTCTGGTCGATCAGCACTGACGTCAGCCAATTGGAAAACGCCCTGCTCAATCTGGTGATCAACGCACGCGATGCGATGCCCGAGGGCGGTGAACTGCTGATCGAGACCGCCAACGTCTACCTCGACGGCACCGACATCACCACGCTGGAACCGGTGCAGGCCGGGGATTACGTGATGATCGCCGTCAGTGACAATGGCAGCGGCATGACCCCGTCCGTGCGGGCCAAGGCGTTCGATCCGTTTTTCACCACCAAACCGATCGGCCAGGGCACCGGGCTCGGGTTGTCGATGATTTACGGCTTCGCCCAACAATCTGGCGGTCACGTCAGTCTCGACAGCCTGCCGGGTCAGGGCACTTGTGTGCGGCTGTATTTGCCTCGACTTTATGCGATGCCAGCGCAGACTGAACCTGTCGCTGAGGCGTTCGAAACCCCAGAGGCGATTGCCGGGGAAACCGTTGTGGTGGTGGAGGACGATCCGGCAGTCAGAATGCTGGTGCTCGATCTGCTCAAGGAGTTGGGTTACCGCGCTTACGAGGCCGAGGATGCGAAATCCGCGCTGCCAGTCCTCGAATCAAATGTACGCGTGGATCTGCTGGTGACGGATGTCGGTTTGCCCGGCATGAATGGCCGGCAACTCGCGGAAATCGCTCGGCAGCATCGACCCGGGCTGAAAGTGCTGTTCATGACTGGCTATGCGCAGAACGCCGCCGAGCGACAGGGATTTCTCGAGGAAGGCATGGACATGGTCGCCAAACCGTTTGCCCTGGAACTGTTGGCCAACAAGATTCGCGCGATGATCGGCTAAACGCCCTGACTTGAGGCATAATCCCGCGCCCCGCCGTCACCCCGTTATCAGGTACCGCAAGATGAAAGCCCAAGCCCGCCACATTCTGGTGAAAACCGCCGAAGAGGCCGAACAGCTCAAACAACGCATCGCCAAGGGCGAAGCCTTCGATGTGCTGGCCAAGAAATTTTCCACCTGCCCGTCCGGCAAGCGCGGCGGCGATTTGGGTGAAGTTCGCCCGGGACAGATGGTCGGGGCGATTGACGCGGTGATCTTCAAGAAACCATTGCGTACTGTGCACGGGCCGATCAAGAGCAAGTTTGGCTATCACCTGGTGCAGGTGTTTTACCGCGATTGAGCGGTTGGCTTAAGGCTCTATCGCGGGCAAGCCCGCTCCCACAGGGTCGGTGGCGTTCACAAATTTTGCGTACGACTTGGTTCTTGTGGGAGCGGGCTTGCCCGCGATCCGATTGCGCAGCAAGCGGCCATTAAAACGCTTACTTTGGAATCAGTGCCCCTGGTACCTGAATCACCTGACTCGCCAACCGATGCCCCGCCTCTGCCGCCTGCTCCGGGCTGCCACCGAGCAATCGACTCGCCAGATACGCAGCGCTGAACGAGTCCCCCGCCGCCGTGGTGTCCACGACTTTCTCGACCTTCTGCGCCGGCACTTCGAACGTCTCGCCGTCACAACGAATCAGGCAAGCCTCGGCCCCGCGCTTGAGCACCACTTCCGAGGTGCCGATCTGCGCATAGGCGTCGAACACCGCCGCATCATCGGCAAACTGAAACAGCGCCTGCTCGTCATCGACGGTCAACAACGCCAGATCAACGTGCGGCAACACGCTGCGATAGGCCGCGCGCGCCTCTTCTACCGAAGCCCACAGGCGTGGCCGATAATTGTTGTCGAAGACGATTCGCGCATCGCGCTGACGGGCTTCGATCAGGGTCTGGATGAGTCTTTCACGTCCTTTTGCACCCAGTACCGCCAGGGTAATTCCGCTGAAATACAAAACGTCGTAATCCGGCAATGCCGCCAGAATCGGCTCGGCTGCAGGCGTGGTGAAGCAGTCGCGCACTGCGGCTTCGTTGCGCCAGTACAGGAAGCGACGTTCGCCGGCAGCATCGGTTTGAATGCAATACAGGCCCGGCAAACGGCCCGGCAGGCGCTGCACCAGATCCAGGCCAATGCCTTCGTCGGCCCAGATGCGGCACATGGCGTCGCTGAAGCTGTCGTCGCCCAGCGCGGTGACGTAATCGACCTGCGCCTGCTCGCCCATGGCGCGGGACAGATAGACCGCCGTGTTAAGCGTGTCGCCGCCGAAGCTTTGTTGCAGGCTGCCGTCGGCGCGTTGCTGAAGTTCGATCATGCATTCGCCGATCAGGGCGATGCGCGGGGTGTTGGGGCCCAGTGGGCTTAGGGTGGTCATGAGTACAGGATCTCTGTTGAAAGCTGTGGCGTCTGGGCAGGCCTCATCGCTGGCAAGCCAGCTCCCACAGGGGCGGTGTTGAGATAGAACATTTGTACACAACACAAACCTTGTAGGGCTGGCTTGCCAACTTCCTCAAATCCAGTGTTGAAATACTAAATCTGTAAACAACACAAACCTTGTGGGAGCTGGCTTGCCAGCGATGGCCGCACCTCGGTCTGAACCTTAGAAACAGGTTTCCATGTTCTCGATCACCGTCAGTTGCTCATCCACCAACAACCCCACTCGCCATTTATCGAATGTCAGGCACGGGTGCGATGTGCCGAAGGACACGATGTCGCCCACGCGCAAATCAACACCCGGCGCCACGGTCATAAATGCATGCTGGTCCATCACTGCCGTCACCTTGCACGCGCCGACATCGTCGCCCACGGCCGGCAGCACACCGGCCTTGTAGCGCAGCAACGGCACCGGCAGCCCGGCGTCAAACGCGACGTCACGCTTACCGAGGGCGATCACCGCAAAACCCGGCTCCGGCATCGACTGCACGTGCGCCCAGACTTCCAGCGCCGGACGCAAACCTTCCTGCAAATCGCTGCGACGATCCAGCACGCAGCACTGCGCCTCTTTATAGATGCCATGGTCATGCGCCACATAACTGCCCGGGCGCAACACGCTGAGGAAACGCCCGGCGGCATTTTGCGCTTCGAACGATTCGGCGATCAGGTCATACCAGGCCGAACCCGATGCCGTAACGATTGGTTTGGCGATAGCGAACGCGCCGCTGTCCTGCAACTGCACCGCCAGCCGCACCAGCGAAGCAGCGAACTCGCGAATGCCGTTGACCGCGTGATCGCCGTGAATCACGCCTTCGTAACCTTCGATCCCGGTCAGCGCCAGCGCCGGTTGGGCGTTGATGGCTTTGGCCAGTTCGATGACTTCCTGTTCGCTGCGGCAACCGCAGCGGCCGCCGACTACGCCGTACTCGATCATCACGTTGAGCCGCACACCACGCAATGCGAAGTAGGCGCCCAGATCGGCAACGTTGTCCGGGTGATCGACCATGCAGTAGAAATCGAAAGTCGGATCAGCCAGCAGATCGGCGATCAACGCCATGTTCGGCGTGCCGACCAATTGGTTGGCCATCAATACCCGGCGTACACCGTGGGCATAAGCGGCGCGGGTCTGAGTCGCACTGGCAAGGGTGATGCCCCAGGCGCCGGCGTCGAGCTGACGTTGAAACAGCGCCGGCGTCATGCTGGTCTTGCCGTGTGGCGCCAATTCGGCACCGCTGTCGCTGACGAACTTCTGCATCCAGCGGATGTTGTGTTCCAGCGCCTCGCGGTGCAGCACCAGCGCCGGCAGGCTGACGTCACGCGCCAGATGCGCGCCAATGGCGGCGGCGCCTTTTTCCACAGCAGTATTGATGGCAGTCGTCATGGTCGAACTCCTCACAGTCGCGGTTGCAGGCAGCCGCGTTTATTCGTTGATTCGCCGGGCGAGGCTGTTGGCGCTCTCGATCAGAACCCGGCGATAGTCGTCGTAATTGGTTTTGGCGTCGGCCCTTGGGGCGACGATGCACAAGGTACAAATGGCCACACCGCTGGGGTCTTTGACCGGGGCGGCGAAGCAATGGGTAAAGGTGTCGGCAACGCTGTCGAACGAGAAGAAACCGTCGATCCCGGCCTGACGGATTTCCACCAGAAAACGCTCCATCGGCAGGCGTTCGCCGCCCGGCAGAATGTAGTCATCGGCGTCGATCAGGTCGTTGATCTGTTGATCACTCAAGTGCGCGAGCAGCAGACGACCGGAAGCGGTCCATGGGATCGGCGCGTTTTCGCCAATGTCGGAGGAAATACGGAAGTGCCGCTCGCCCTCCTTCATCAACGCCACCGTGTATTTGCGCCCGTTGAGCAGACACATCTGCGCGGTTTCGCGGGTCTGGCTGACGATCTCCTGCAAGGCGTGATCGGCTTCACGGCTGAGGTCGAAATGACGCAGATGCGCCTGACCGAGAAAGTACAGCTGGCGACCAAGATAGACGTGACCGTCCTTGCCCACCGGCTCCAGAATCCGTCGCTCCAGCAGGGACGCGACCAGTTCGTAGACCGTGGATTTCGGGCTGCCGATGCCATTGGCGATGTCGTTCGGACGCAGCGGCTGGCCGATCTCCTTGAGGAAATCGAGAATATCGAACGCCCGGTCCAGACCGCGGGCCCGGCGTTTGATGGTGTCTTCGGTCATTTCAGTGGTTCCCATAAAAGTACCGGGAGTTTACCGAGAGTGCTGCGTCGACCGTTAGGCCGCCATCGCGGGCAAGCCCGCTCCCACAGGATCTGTGCACAGCCAAAGAATGCATGTACACCAACAATCCTGTGGGAGCGCGGCTTGCCCGCGATGGGCGCAACTCGGTTCAGGCCTTTTTCTTGTACGCGATGCAATCGATCTCAACCTTGCAATCGACCATCATGCTCGCCTGCACGCAGGCCCGGGCCGGTGCATGCTCAGGTTTGAAGTACTCGCCAAAGACCTTGTTGAAACTGGAGAAATCCCGTGGATCATCCAGCCAAACCCCGGCACGCACCACGTCTTCCAGGCCATAACCGGCCTCTTCGAGAATCGCGATCAGGTTCTTCATGGTCTGGTGGGTCTGCTCGACGATGCCGCCAACAATGATCTCACCATCCACCGCCGGTACCTGCCCGGAAACGTGCAACCAGCCATCGGCTTCAACGGCGCGGGCGAATGGACGCGGCTGGCCGCCAGCGGCGGTGCTGCCGGTACCGTAACGAGTAATGCTCATGGGTGTTTCTCCTGATTACAAAAGTGAAAAGTCAGAACCGCGTGCTTTTGAGAAACTCTGCCAGCCGCGGTGATTGCGGGCGTTCGAACAGCTCCTTGGGAGGGCCCTGCTCTTCGATCCGCCCCTGATTCATGAAAACGATTTTGTCCGAGACCTCGAAAGCGAAACGCATTTCGTGGGTCACCAGCAGCATGGTCATGCCTTCGTCGGCCAGACCCTTGATCACGTTGAGCACTTCGCCGACCAATTCCGGATCGAGGGCTGAAGTGACTTCGTCGAACAGCATCAGGCTCGGGTTCATCGCAATTGCCCGGGCAATCGCCACGCGCTGTTGCTGACCGCCGGACAACTGACCGGGAAAGTGATTGCGCCGTTCCAGCAGGCCGACACGTTCCAGCCATTTCTCCGCCAGCACCACGGCTTCGTCCTTGTGCATTTTCTTCACCTTGAGCAAGCCCAGGGTGACGTTCTGCAATGCGCTTAGATGCGGGAACAGGTTGAATTGCTGGAACGCCATGCCGGTCATTGCGCGATGACGGGCGATGGTTTTTTCCGCATGACGCACGCGCTTGCCGTTGACCTCGTCGTAGCCGATGGATTCGCCGTCGAGCAGGATCTGCCCGCCCTGGAATTCTTCGAGCATGTTCACGCAGCGCAGCAGCGTGGTTTTACCCGATCCGCTGGAGCCGATCAGCGTCACGACATTGCCGCGCTGCATGCTCAGATCCACGCCTTTGAGCACTTCGACCGCGCCGTATTGCTTGTGCAGGCCACGAATATCCAGCAGCGGCTGGCCGTTGTTAACGTTCGAAACTGGTACTTGAGTCATGGCAGGGCCACCCGCTTTTCAATGTGCCGGCCGAGTAACTCGATGCCGTAGTTGATGACGAAGAACAGAAAACCGGCGAACAGATAGAACTCCAGCGTCATGAAGGTCCGGGCGATGATCTGTTGAGTGCTGAGGAGCAGTTCGGCCACGCCGATCACCGAGAGCAAAGTCGAAGCCTTGACGATTTCGGTGGACGAGTTGACCCACGTCGGCAGGATCTGCCGCAACGCCTGCGGTAACAGCACATAGCCGAGGGACTGATAGAACGTCAGACCAATCGCCTTGCCCGCTTCCATCTGCCCGCGAGGCAAAGCCTGCAATGCCCCGCGCACGATCTCGGCGACATGCGAGCCGCAAAACAGCGTCAGGCCCAATGCACCGGCCTGAAACGCGCTGATCTGCCAACCCAGCGCCGGCGCCATATAAAAGCAGGCCAGCACCAGCACAAACACCGGCGTACCGCGAATCAGGTCAACGTATAAACGAAACGGTGCGCGCATCCAGAACTTGCCGTAAGTCAGCACCAGCCCGGTCACCACACCCAGCATGGTGCCGAACAGAATCGCCAGCGCCGAGACCTGAACACTGGTCAGGAATCCTTGCCACAACACGTCCCGAGCAATCCACAATTCATGTAACCAACTAGGGGATTCGTACATCGCAGCCTCCTATCGGCGGATCGCCAGACGCTGCTCCAGGTAACGCAGCAGCATGGCAATGAGGTAACAGGCCGCAACATAGAGCGCCGTGGTGACCATCCAGGTTTCAATCACCCGGTAGCTCTCCACGTTGATCTTGCGCGCGTAATAGGTCAGCTCCGGCACCGCGATTGCGGCGGCCAGCGAGGTGTCCTTGAACAGCGAAATGAAGTTGTTCGACAGCGCCGGCAGCACGTTGCGCAACATCACCGGCACCGTGACGTAGGCTTTCACCTGCCACTCGCCGAGACCGATGGCCAGCCCCGCTTCGCGCTGGCCTTTGGGGATGCTCAACAAGCCGCCGCGAAATACTTCGGTCAGGTACGCCCCGGCGTACAGCGACAACGTGATGATGAACGAGGGAATCTTGTCCAGACGAATTCCCAGGCTCGGCAACGCAAAGTAGATCAACAGAATCAACACCAGAATCGGCGTGTTACGGATCACCGTCACGTACACCGATGCCAGCACCCGCAAGACGCGATGCCTGGACAACAAGGCAAACGCCATCAGCAGGCCGATCACGCAGCCGATGGCGATCGACACCAGTGCCAGTTCGAGACCCAGACCGAGCCCCGCCAGCAAGGTGTCGAAATCGCGCCATACGGCGGCAAAGTTCAACTGATAGTTCATGGTCAGCAGTACCTTGAGCGGGGCGACTTGGAATCGCCCCACTCTCACGGGATCATTTGAATTCGACTGGGAAACCGATCGCGGGCGATGGCAGGTCAACACCGAACCACTGCTTGAACGAGGCTTGATAAGTCGGGAATTCAACACCGGTCATGGCTTCATGCAGCGCGGTGTTGACGAAGTTCAGCCAGTCCTGATCGCCGCGTTTGACCGCGCACGCGTAGGTCTGCGGGCTCCACGCATAGGTCGGGCTGCGATAGCGACCAGGGTTTTGCACCATCAGGTATTTGACCGAGGACTGGTCGGTAGCAGCGGCATCAGCGCGACCGGAGTTCACCGCCTGATACATCAGATCAACGCTGTCGTACTGATCGACCTTGGCCTTGGGCAGCGCCTGATGCACCAGTTCTTCGGCGTACACGTTTTGCAGCACGGCCACCGTCACGCTGTCGCCGGCAGCCTGCAGGTCTTCGATTTCCTTGTACTTGCTGTTGATCGGCAACAACAGACCAACACCTTCACGGTAGTACGGCAGGGTAAACGCCACTTGCTGCGCACGGCTGGCGGTGACAGTGATGAACTGACAGCTCATATCGACCTTGTCAGTCAGCAGATTGGGAATCCGTGCATCGGACGACTGCACGACAAACTCGACCTTGCTCGGATCATTGAACAACCCTTTGGCCACCATCCTGGCGATGTCGATATCAAACCCCTGCAACTTGCCGTCCGCGCCTTGGAAATGCCAAGGAGCGTTGGTGCTGCCAGTGCCCACGATCAGTTTGCCGCGAGCCAGAACACTGTCGAGCTTGCTGTCGGCGGCCTGCGCCATACCCATGACAGCGGACGAAGCCGCAAGAACAAAAACACACGCTTTGAACAAGGAAGGTCGGCGATGCATGGCAAGCACTCCAGGATGGTGTTTATTCCGCTATACCGGAACTCGGTTTGTTACTACGGAATAGACAGCAGAAAGTGTGCCACAGGTCTCAGTGACCGTCTCATATAAAAAAACGTGTTTTGAATCAGGGAGTTACAGTTTAGAGGTAACGGTGTTACGCGGACGCAGGAAAATCCAGCGCTACGATTAGCTACAAAGTTGGGCATTGGTGACACGTTTGGTGAGCACTCAGCACCCTTTCAGTGTTGTCGGGATCGGATTGGATTGAATCCGATCCCGACAAGATCTTTTCTGTGAGAATCAGCTTCTTACTCTGCGCTTCAGTCGTTAAGGGTCAGGAAATCTGAACGAGCTTGATCTTGCGAAACTTCCCGCCGGCCTGGTGCCCATTCAGCGCCAATGCAAACAAATCCTTTTCATCATCTACAACTTTAGTAACCTCGAACTCGATTGCGTTGTGCGAGTAATCCCTCCCAGGCTGAATTTTTAGCTCTTGCCGGTAACCCGTCATCTCCAGAGCCAGATTTACATAGCTCTCGGAAGCCTCGCGAAAAAGAGATTCAAAGCTCAGACGGTACTTGCCGATTTCCAGTTGCAATGTTTGGCTCACCATGACACCCCACTCGACATGACAATAACCGTCACGGAACTCGGCCTTCGCTCTTGGATTGTGAATTGGTTTATAAATTTCCCAGTGCTTCTCGCCTTGAGAAAAATCACCATTGAGAATCAGATTTTCTGCACTCATGTTTGCGGGTCCTGTCGTTGAGTCGAACACCTCCATGCGTCATTGGGAATCAATGTGCTCAGGAAGCGGCCCATTCATTCAGCGCTCAAAAAAGTATTCGCACACCTGTCAGGTCTGACAGTAGACACGCTTTGGTTTCTGCTCTTAACTTTCGAATCGTTCTCGGATGGTCACTGAAAAGGAGATAACAGTGAGCACGATGACCTCTTCTTCCCGCTTGGCCCCGGTTTACCGCAAAGCCCTGAAAACCTGGCGCCCGGTGATCCTGTATTTCGCCAATGAGCACTGCCCTGCCTGCGAGTTCGCCGGGCCGGTATTTCGTCAGGTCGCCGAACCGTACCGGCATCGCGCCAATATCTACATGCTTAACACCCGTGAGTCGCCGCGCCATCCATTGGTCACCGGTACGCCGACGGTGCTGTTCTACAAGAACGGCAAACTTATGAAGAAGCTCAAAGGCATCGGCACAGAGGAAACACTGGCGGCGGACTTTGCCCGGCATATTGGCAGGACCAGGGCACCGGTGGTGCAGCAGAAACCACGGCATGACCTGGGTTGGCTGCGTCGCACTTTGCGAAACCTTTGCACCATCCCGCGTGTGCAGTCACGTCGACTGCACGCGATATCCCTGTAGGAGCTGCGGCACGCTGCGATCTTTTGATTTTGTTTTTTTAAGATCAAAAGATCGCAGCGTGCCGCAGCTCCTACAGGGGAGATCCGCGTTTAAGCGGTATCACGCACCAACAACACCCGCGTCACCCGCCGTTCCTCGACCGTTACCACCGTCATCTGCCAGCCTTCATACTCCAGACGATCACCGACCACCGGCAATCGATCCAGCAAGCTCATCACCAGCCCGGCCAGGGTTTGATAATCCTCGGTCGGCTGCGCACCAAACCCGGTGCGCTCACGAACACGCATCAGATTCAACGCACCGTTGACGATAAAACCACCCTGCTCCTCAACTACGTCCGGGCCTTCGATTTCGCTGGCGTCCGGCAACTCGCCGGCAATCGACTCAAGAATGTCGGTCATGGTCAGCACGCCGACAAAGTCACCGAATTCGTTGACCACAAACGCAATGTGGGTCGACGCCTGACGCATCTGCTCCAGCGCGTTGAGGATCGAATAGCTGTCGAGCAGATTGATCGTCTTGCGTGCCAGATGCTCCAGGTTCGGCTCTTCGCCAGCCAGGTAAACCTTGAGCAACTCCTTCTTGTGGACGAAGCCCAGCGGCTCATCCACCACGCCGTGACGAATCAACGGCAAACGCGAGTAGGACGAATGCATCAAGCGTGTGCGAATGGTTTCGGCGTCATCGGCCAGATCGATCGTGTCGACATCGGCACGCACGGTCATCAGGGCACGGATCGGCCGCTCGGCCAGTTGCAGCACGCCGCTGATCATCACTCGTTCACGTCGGTCGAACAGCTCGGTGATCGGCGCTTCGCCATTGTCGAGCAGGTCGGAAATCTCCTCGCCCACCTCCTCCTCTTGCAGTTTCCGGCCACCCAGCAAACGCAGCACTGCATGCGCCGTACGTTCACGCATCGGCCGCAGGCCTTGCATCGAACGCTTGCGACGAGCGCGGGCGATCTGGTTGAACACCTCGATCAGGATCGAGAAACCGATGGCCGCGTACAGATAACCTTTCGGAATGTGGAAACCCAGACCTTCAGCGGTCAGCGCGAAGCCGATCATCATCAGGAAGCCCAGACACAGCATGATCACTGTCGGGTGCGCATTGACGAAACGGGTCAACGGCTTGCTCGCGACGATCATCAGGCCAATCGAGATGATCACGGCGATCATCATCACCGCCAGTTCATCGACCATGCCCACGGCGGTAATTACTGCGTCCAGCGAGAACACCGCGTCCAGCACCACGATTTGCGCGACGATCGGCCAGAACAGCGCATAAGCGGCGTTGGTCGAGCGTTCGCCGACATGGCCTTCGAGCCGTTCGTGCAATTCCATGGTTGCCTTGAACAACAGGAACACACCACCGAACAACATGATCAGGTCGCGACCGGAGAAGCTCTTGTCGAATACCTCGAACAGCGGCTGCGTGAGAGTAACCAGCCAGGAAATACTCGCCAGCAGGCCCAGACGCATGATCAACGCCAGCGACAGGCCGATGATTCGCGCACGGTCACGCTGATGCGGCGGCAGTTTGTCCGCGAGAATCGCGATGAACACCAGATTGTCGATACCCAGCACCAGCTCAAGCACGATCAGGGTCAACAGGCCAAGCCAGGCCGTGGGGTCAGCTATCCATTCCATAAAATGTCTTGATCTCTAATCAGTGAATTCAGGCTGCCAGACACGGCAAAACGCAACGCGAAAGCTCTGGGGCTGCGTTGAATACGATAGTCGGAAGTCGAAAGACTGGATGTTGCGAGTGCGTCAAGACCGCGCCGTGGCGCGAGGGAGTCAGATAACTGGGAGGCTCCGAGAGGGTGTTCATGCAAATCCTGAATCAAAATTGGCCTTGGAGAGTACAGGCTGTAGTGCCTGAATCCCCAGCGCGAAATCATTTCAAAATCTGTATGAACTGCACTTTCCAGGTCCTTATCGCAGGCAGGCCGGCGCTCAAAGATCGCGTTTGCCCATCACCCGCTCGGCATTCGCGCCACAACCCATACCCTCCGGCCGGGTGCGAATGTCGTCGATCACGCAGAGAAGTCGCGCCTTGTTTTGCGCAAGTTGCAGCTGCATGGCTTCAATCTGCTCCACCTTGCGCGTCAGACCGGCAATCAGTTCGTCTTCCTTGAACTCACCGGTCGCGGCGTCAGGCAGTAATACTTTGAGCTCTTCAAGGCTGAACCCGGACTGCTGCGCGAGCCGAATGATGTTCAGCGACTGCAGGACTTGCGGCGGATAACGCCGATAACCATTGCCACCGCGCTCGACCTTGGGGATCAGCCCTTGTGCCTCATAAAAACGAATGCGCGAAGCACTCAAGCCGCTCATTTGCGCCAATTCACCAATCTTCATTGCGGCCTCGTTTTCTACGCTTGACATTAAAGTTAACTTTAAGCTTAGCCTCGCTGCATTACCGACGAGGAGTCAAGCATGTCACCCTTCCAAATCCTGCAATTGCCCAACGGCCAGACCATCGGCAATCGCATCGCCAAAGCCGCCATGGAAGAAAACCTCGCCGACCTCGAACAGGCACCCGGCGCCGCGCTGTATCGCTTGTATCAAGCCTGGGCCGAGGGTGGAGCCGGACTGTTGTTGACCGGCAACGTGATGATCGATCGCCGCGCCATGACCGGCCCGGGTGGCGTAGTGCTGGAGGACGAACGTCATCTGCAACGCTTTCGGCAATGGGCAACCATTGGCCGCGCCGGCGGTGCGCAATTCTGGATGCAACTCAATCATCCCGGACGCCAGACCCAAGCCAATCTGGGCCAACAAGCCTGGGCACCTTCCGCGGTGGCAATGGATTTGGGATCGTTCTCGAAGATGTTCGCCGAACCCAAACCCATGACCGAAAACGACATCGAAGAAGTCATTCAGCGCTTTGCCACCAGCGCCGTACTCGCGGAAAAGGCCGGTTTCACTGGCGTGCAGATTCATGCAGCACATGGCTATCTACTCAGCCAGTTTCTCTCGCCACTGACCAATCGCCGCACCGACCAATGGGGCGGCTCGCTGGAAAATCGCGCACGCCTGTTGCTGTCTGTCATCGAGGCCGTTCGCCAGGCCGTTTCACCAGACTTCTGCGTGTCGGTCAAACTCAACTCGGCGGATTTTCAGCGTGGTGGCTTCGACACCGATGATGCGCGACAGGTGATCGAATGGCTCAACGAGCAAGCCATCGACCTGCTCGAACTCTCGGGTGGCAGCTACGAAGCGCCGGCCATGCAAGGTGAAGCCCGCGACGGCCGGACACTCGCGCGTGAGGCATACTTTCTGGAGATGGCCAGCGAACTGGCAGGCGTGGCGCGCATGCCGGTCATGGTGACTGGCGGCATCAGACGCCGTGCGGTCGTTGAGCAAGTGCTGGATAGCGGCGTCGCCATGGCCGGTATCGCTACGGCACTGGCCGTTGAACCGGGACTGGTCAAGCAGTGGCGTGAAGGCACTGACAGCCACCCGCAGCTGCCGCCGATTCGCTGGAAACGCAAACCGCTGGCGGCACTGGCGAGCATGGCCGTGGTGCGCTTTCAGATCCAGCGGCTCAGTCGCGGCGGCAAACCGCACCCCAAGGTCTCGGCGGTTTGGGCGTTGATTCTGGATCAGTTGTACATAGGCCGGAGGACCCGCCAGTATCGGCGGGCGATGAACACATAACGAATCGCCTGTTTAACGTCCGGCGAAGCGCAATCGCGACACCTGTCGCAGATCGTCTTTCACGTAATAGTCGTTGGTCCACGTATCACCCACCGCCAACGGCTGCACCTGTTTCAGCGCCAGTTTTTTCGCGAAATAGCGAAAGCGGTAATGCTCATAAAACCGCAGCAATTCCAGGCCATAGCGATCGGCCAGATCGGTGTCGCCACGAATGATCAGGTAATTTTCGTCATTGCCGTTACTGGCTGAGGTGCTGAGGTTGTGGCTGCCGCTGATGATGGTTGGCGCATCGCTGGTGAAGTCGGTGACCACCGCTTTGGTGTGTACCAGCAGGTTGCCTTTCTGGCCCTTCATGTTTTCCTTGAGCCAGCCTTCCAGCCCGGTGTTGAGCAATGCCGTGGCGGCGAATTCGGCAGTACGGTCGGCGTGGAATCCGGTGATGCGGCTGGCGGTGTTTTGCAGGCCGAAACGCAGAATGTCGTCGTGAGGTTCGCCGAGCAAGGCGTTGAGGATCGCGTCGGGCAAGGTGAATGCGGTGACGAACAGCACATCCTTTTTCGCTGCCTGGATGATCTCGACGAACTCGCGCAGATCAGCTCCGCCAGTGCGTGGCGAGAATCCGGCAAACAGTGGCTGCGTCGGGTCCATCGGGTTGTGTTCGGTGATCCAGGTACGAGTCGCGCCGACATCGGCCGGAGTGGCCCAGACTTCTTCGAACGCTTGAAGATAACGTGCGCCAATCGCCGCATCGTCGAGTACATGCACCACGTTGGCCTGGCGATAGACGCCATTGGCGGTGAAATTGGTGCTGCCACACAACACCGCTTGCGGTTGGCGCTGACCATCGGCGGCGAGGCGGCTGAGGACGATGTATTTGTTGTGGAAGATGTTGTGCGTGACGCGCGCGCATTTGTTCGCTGCCGGAATTTTCGCCAGATTCGCTTCGTTGAGCGTGGTGTCCTCATCATCCGGGCGCGCGTGATAAATCACGCGCACCTGCACGCCCCGGGCGAATGCCGCGCTGACCGCGTCGACAATCGCCTGCAACTGGTACTCGTAGATGGCGATATCGAGTGACCATTGACCGTCCGTTGCACGCGCGATGAAAGCCAGCAAACGCTCCAGCAGGCCATTTTCCAGCCATAAGCGTGCCGCATCCGGCCAGGCTTCTATAGGCATGTTTTTGTTGGCGCTGATCTGCGCATCGAGATCGGGAAACTTGCGCTGGAACGCCTGACTGGCGGCCACCGCGCGGTTGAAGATCACGCTCTGATTGGCCGGGTGCCCATCGTCAGAAGTGATGCTCAGCTCCAGCGATTCGCCTAAAACCGGCGCATCGGCGGTGCCATACGCCAGATGCACGCGATAGTGCATGGTCGCCCCGGGATTGACCGCGTAATCGGCCCAGCGAAATTTTTGCAACGGTGCTTTGTCGCTCGGCGTGGCGTGGTACTGCGGGAACGTATGGGCTTTGCCCGGAAAGGTCAGGCTGTTGAACAGGAACAACCAGGGTTTGTCACCCTGCTGCTTTTCAATCGCAAACCCGAGCAAGCCTTTGCGCCGGGGTTCGGCAAGGTCCATGGCCAGCAGCACACCGTTGGTGCCGGCGTAGGCCTTGACCCGAAAATCGTCCTGAGGGTTCGCGACCAGTACGCGCATGGGTTCACTCCTTGTGAATGGCTGCGCTGGAGCATAGAGCGTCGATGCTGAATTGCCAGATCATTCCGAAAGCGAGTAGAACCCATCGCTGGCAAGCCAGCTCCCACAGTGTTTTGTGGTAGCCACGAGGGCGCTGACAAAACAGCTCTCACAACTTCTGGTGGTGGCCACAAAATCTGGATTCAACACAAATCCTGTGGGAGCTGGCTTGCCAGCGATGAGGCCCGCGGAGGCATCAGAGGTCATCGATATGCCGATAATCCGCTTCCAGCGCCGCAGCCAATTGCTTCGCCCGCCCCAACCGAATCGGCCCGCGCTCGATGTCGATCAACAGCCCCGGACATTCCAGCGCTGTCAGGCCCGACCATTCCTTCAAGCGCCCGTCCGTGATCACCAGCAACCGCTGCTGCTCCGCCGCAAAGCGCTTGCGCCGTAGCGTCAGCCATTGCTGCGCCTGATCCAGCGCCGACAGCAACGGCGTGCCGCCACCCGCGCCCAGATTCTCCAGCCATACGCGCAATCCGCTTGACGCCGTCAAGCCTTGCACCTGCCATTTCGGCGTGGCACCGCTGGCGGTCAATAACGCCAGCCGCGCACGCTGCCGATAGGCATCATCGAACAATTGCGCGAGCAGTCCCTTGGCATCACTCAGCGCTTGATGACGGCGAGTCGACGCCGAAGCATCGACAATCACCAGCCACAATTGATGGGCGGAACGGGTGCGCAACTGAAAGCGCAAATCGGCTCGTGTCTGCGGACGTCCGCTGAGCAGCGTTTCCGGCCAGTTCACCGCCCCGCTGCGTGCAGCATGACGCTTGCCCTGGCGGCCATTGTCGAGTTTTCCGGCACGAGGTCTGGCATTCGCCCCCGCGTCGGATCGGGGGCGAATGCCTAAGGCTTTTTTGGCCAGCTCGGCACTTCGCGGCGGGCGCCGGTGGCCAACGCCGGCGCGGGCATTTCGCCCCACTGGCCCTGGCCGTCGCTTGGATTGCTTTGACTGTTTGGCGACGATTGCGCAGGTGATTGCGGCGCGGGCGGCGACTGCTCGCGACGACGATGACGCAGGGCAAATTCGGCCACGGCGTCGATATCCTGCTCGGCAATAGCCTGAGCCCCACGCCAGGCCGCATGCGCACGAGCTGCTCGCAGCCACACCAGATCGGCACGCAAGCCATCGACGCCGGCAGCGAAACAACGCTCGGTGATTTGCGCCAGCGCGGCATCGTCGAGAGGAATATTGTTCAGGGTTTTCCGGGCGTTCTCGCAGCGTTCTCGCAAGGCTTGCTGCTCGGCTTCCCACTGCGCGCAGAACGCCTGTGGGTCGCTGTCGAAATCCAGACGACGGCGAATGATCAGCCCGCGCTCGCTCGGTACGGTATGGCCGCCAAGGGCGACGTTGAGGCCGAAACGGTCGAGCAACTGAGGGCGCAATTCGCCCTCTTCCGGGTTCATGGTGCCAATCAGGACAAACTTCGCCGAATGCCGATGGGAAATACCGTCGCGCTCAATCAGGTTGGTGCCGCTGGCCGCGACATCGAGCAGTAGATCGACCAAATGATCGGGTAACAGATTCACTTCATCGACGTACAACACGCCGCCGTCAGCCTTGGCCAATACGCCGGGGGAAAACTGTGCGCGGCCTTCGCTCAGGGCGGCGTCGAGATCGAGGGTGCCGACCAGACGTTCCTCGGTGGCGCCCAGTGGCAAGGTGACGAACTGGCCGCTGGCGAGCAGATCCGCGAGGCCGCGAGCCAATGTGGACTTGGCCATGCCGCGTGGGCCTTCGATCAGCACGCCGCCGATTTTCGGGTCGATGGCGGTGAGGTACAGCGCGAGTTTCAGATCATCGGCGCCGACCACGGCGGACAGCGGAAAGTGTGGGGTGTCAGTCATTTTCGATACTCGGTCATGGTCGGTGAAAGGCTTTCAACTGTAGGAGTGAGCCTGCCCGCGATAGCGTTTCATCAGTCAAATTTCTATTAACTGAACCGACGTTATCGCGAGCAGGCTCGCTCCCACAGGGGCTGCGGTGTGTCAGCCATCTTCTTCTATATCCAGCAGCAGATTTTCCAGCGCCTCTTTATACAGCCCCGGTTCCTGCCACATCCCGCGTTGCTGAGCTTCAAGCATCCGCTCTGTCATATCGCGCAGCGCATGTGGATTATGCTCACGGACGAAATCCCGGGTCGCCGGATCAAGCAAGTAGGCATCCGCCAGCAAGGCGTACTGGTGATCGTCGATCAACTGCGTGGTGGCATCGAAGGCAAACAGGTTATCGACTGTCGCCGCCAGTTCAAACGCACCTTTGTAGCCGTGACGCTTGACCCCGTCGATCCATTTCGGATTGGCTGCCCGTGAGCGAATCACCCGGTTCAGTTCTTCCTTCAGGGTGCGGATTTTCGGCAGATCCGGTTGGCTGTGATCGCCGTGATAACTGGCCGCTGCTTCGCCGCGCAAGGTTTCCACCGCCGCCAGCATGCCGCCCTGAAACTGGTAATAATCGTTGGAATCGAGCAAGTCGTGCTCGCGGTTGTCCTGATTCTGCAGTACCGCTTGCACTTGGCTCAAACGCTGAACGAATTGTTCGCGAGCGGCAGTGCCTTCATCCGAGCCGCCGTAAGCGTAGGCGCCCCAGTTCAGATAAACCTCGGCCAGATCCTCGCGGCTCTGCCACAAACGACCGTCGATCGCGCCCTGCACGCCTGCGCCATAAGCACCGGGTTTGGCGCCGAAAATCCGCCAACCGGCCTGACGCCGTGCAGACTCATCGTCCAGACCCGATGCCAGCAATGCTTCGCGCTCGGCGCGCACCTTGGCGGCAAGTGGGTTGAGATCGTCAGGTTCATCCAGCGCCGCCACCGCTTGCACTGCCGCGTCGAACAGCCGGATCAGATTGGCGAAGGCGTCGCGGAAGAATCCCGAGACCCGCAACGTGACATCGACCCGTGGCCGGTCGAGCAAACTCAATGGCAGGATTTCGAAATCATCGACGCGCTGACTGCCGGTGGCCCACACCGGGCGCACGCCCATCAGCGCCATGGCCTGGGCGATGTCATCGCCGCCAGTGCGCATGGTCGCCGTGCCCCAGACCGACAGGCCGAGCTGGCGCAAGTGGTCGCCGTGATCCTGCAAATGCCGTTCGAGAATCAGCGTGGCCGACTGGAAACCGATGCGCCACGCGGTGGTGGTCGGCAGGTTGCGTACGTCCACCGAGTAGAAATTACGTCCGGTCGGCAGCACGTCGAGGCGGCCACGACTCGGTGCGCCGCTTGGCCCGGCGGGCACGAAACGACCGCTGAGGGCGTCGAGCAGGCCGCGCATTTCTGCCGGGCCGCAAGCGTCGAGGCGTGGCGCGACGACTTCGCGCAGCGACTGGATGATCGCATCAACATCAGTCCACCCCGCCCCCTGTAGGAGTGAGCCTGCTCGCGATAGCGGTTTATCAGTCGCATCTGTGTCAACTGAAAGGATGCCATCGCGAGCAGGCTCACTCCTACAGGGATCATTCAGTGTTTGGGAGATTAGTTGCGCGGCGAACAGTTCGAGACGTTCGCGGGTATCACCGGCTGTGCGCCAGACTTCATCGCTGACCTGTTGCAGCTCTTCAGGGCGCGGTCCGACCCACGGCTCGGCCAACGCGCAATCCAGCGGATCGAAACCCAGCTCAAACGCCTTGGCCAGTGCCCGCAGCAGACTCGATTGCGCGCCCTTGCCGTCGCCACGCGGAATCCGCAGCAACGCCAGCAAGGTATCGATGCGCAAACGCCCGGTCGGCGATTCGCCAAAAATATGCAGACCATCGCGAATCTGCGATTCCTTCAGATCACACAAATAAGTGTCGAGACGCGGCAGCCAGATCGCTGCATCGGCGTCGCTGTCGAGCGCCGCGTCGAGTTGCAGTTCGCGGTCAATCTGCGTGTCGCGCACCAACTGCAGAATGTCGCGCTGCAACTCGCGGGCACGGCGCGGATCGAGCAATTGCGCTTCGTAATATTCGTCAGCCAACAGCTCCAGATTACGCAACGGGCCGTAGGTTTCGGCACGGGTCAGCGGCGGCATCAGGTGATCGATGATCACCGCTTGCGTGCGGCGCTTGGCCTGGGCGCCCTCGCCCGGGTCGTTGACGATAAACGGATAGATATTCGGCAGCGGACCGAGCAGTGCATCCGGCCAGCAGTTTTCCGAAAGTCCGACGCCCTTGCCCGGCAACCATTCAAGGTTGCCGTGCTTGCCGACGTGAATCACGCCATGGGCGCCGTAGGTCTGGCGCAACCAGAAGTAAAACGCCAGATAAGCGTGCGGCGGCACCAGATCCGGGTCGTGGTAAACCGCACTCGGATCAACCTGATAACCACGGGCCGGCTGGATACCAACGAAGGTCAGGCCGAAACGCAAACCGGCGATCATCATTCGCCCGTCGCGACACATCGGATCGTTTTGCGGTGTGCCCCAGCGCTCCAGCACGGCGGCGCGGTTGGCTTCGGGCAAGGCTTCGAACATTTTCAGGTAGTCATCCATGCCCAGACTTTGCTGGCATGGACGCTGATCGAGGGTGTCGAGGTCATTGCTGACGCCGCCGAGCAGTTGCTGAATCAGTTCGGTGCCGCTGGCAGGCAGCTCAGCCGCCAGCGGATAACCTTCTGCCTGCATCGCCCGCAGGATATTCAGCGCTGCCGCAGGGGTATCGAGGCCGACGCCGTTACCGATCCGACCATCGCGGGTCGGGTAGTTGGCGAGAATCAGCGCAATGCGCTTTTCGCCATTCGGCACCCGTGCCAGATCGATCCAGCGTCGCGCCAGCTCCGCGACAAAGTCCATGCGCTCTGGCGCGGCGCGGTAACAGACGACATCGGACTGACTGCGCTCACTGCGCCATGCCAGATCCTTGAAGCTGATCGGACGGCTGATAATGCGTCCGTCGAGTTCCGGCAACGCGATATGCATCGCCAAATCCCGTGGGCCGAGTCCTTGCTCACTGGCGCGCCAGCCGGGTTCGTTGTCCTGAGCGCAGATCGCCTGAATCACCGGAATGTTGCGACGAAACGGCCGCAGATGCGGTGCTTCAGGGCTGGACTGGGCGAAACCGGTGGTATTTAAAATCACCCCGACTTCGACCTCATCCAGCCAATCCTCGACCACCGTCAGGCAGCCGAGCTCTTTCAAACTGGCCACGGCAATCGGCAAGGGGTTAAGCCCTGCCGCTTGCAGACGTTGGCAGAAAACATCGATGAACGCAGTGTTCGCCGCTTGCAAATGCGAGCGGTAAAACAACACCGCCGCCACTGGTTGACCGGGCAGCCATTCGGCTTGCCAGTCACTCAGTGCGGCGGTGTTTTTTTGTGGATGGTAAATCGCCGTGCGCGGCAAGGTTTGCGGCTCGGCCCAGCCGTAATCCCGGGCCAGCCAGCGATTGGCCAGACAACGGAAAAAATCCAGCGCGTTGCCCATGCCGCCCTGACGCAAAAACTGCCAGAGCCGGTCACGATCCTCGGCACCGACGGTGCTCAAGTCACTGAGTTCCGGGTCGGGACGGTCGTCGCCCGGCACCAGAATCACCTGCACACCGCGCTCGGACAGTTCGATCAGTCGCTCGACGCCGTAACGCCAATAAGCGATACCGCCGTGCAGCGAGATCAGAATAACTTTGGCGTGACGCAGAACCTCATCGACGTAGAGGTCGACCGAGGCGTGGTTCTGCACCTGCATCGGATTGGCCAGACGCAGGCTCGGGTAATCCTCGGGTAATTGCTGCGCGGCTTCGGCGAGCAGCGCCAGGCTGGAATCGCCGCTGCACAGAATCACCAGCTCGGCGGGGGTTTGTCCAAGGTCGGCGATGTTGTCATCCGACACGAAACCGCCGGGCTGGGTCCTGAGCAGGTGCATGGGTTAAACGCTGAGCGCAGCGCGCAATTGCGCTTCGAGTTGCGCGGCGTCGAGTTCTTGGCCGATCAGCACCAGACGCGTGACACGCGCTTCATCGGCGCCCCACTGACGGTCGAAGTGCTTGTCGAAACGCGTGCCCACACCTTGAATCAGCAGGCGCATCGGCTTGTTCGGGATCGCCGCGAAACCTTTGACGCGCAGGATGCCGTGCTTGACCACGAGTTGCGTCAGGGCGTCGAGCAGCAGGCTTTCGTCAGCTTGCGGCAGTTCGATGGAGATCGAATCGAAGGCGTCGTGATCGTGGTCATCGTGGTCGTCATCGCCTTCACCGTGGTGGTGATCGTGATGGCTGTGACGGCTGTCGATGTGTTCTTCAGAGCCGGCGCCGAGACCGATCAGCACGTCCAGCGGCACGCGACCGTTGCTCGCTTCGATGATTTTCACTGCGGGCGGCAGCTCTTCGGCGACTTCAAGACGTACGCGAGCCAGATCTTCCGGACTGGTCTGATCGGCCTTGTTGAGGATGACGAGGTCAGCGCTGGCCAGTTGGTCGGCGAACAGTTCATGCAGCGGCGATTCGTGATCGAGGTTCGGGTCGAGTTTGCGCTGGGCATCGACCTGATCCGGGAACGCAGCGAACGTACCGGCAGCAACTGCCGGGCTGTCGACCACGGTGATCACCGCGTCAACGGTGCAGGCGCTGCGGATTTCCGGCCACTGGAAGGCCTGGACCAGCGGTTTTGGCAGGGCCAGACCCGAAGTTTCGATCAGGATATGGTCGAGATCACCGCGACGCGCGACCAGTTCACGCATCACCGGGAAGAATTCTTCCTGGACCGTGCAGCACAGGCAGCCGTTGGCCAGCTCGTAAACGCGGCCAACAGCCTCTTCCTCGGTGCAACCGATGGTGCATTGCTTGAGGATTTCACCGTCGATGCCGAGTTCGCCGAACTCGTTGACGATCACCGCGATACGGCGGCCCTGAGCGTTGTCGAGCATGTGCCGCAGCAACGTGGTTTTACCCGAACCGAGGAAACCGGTGACGATGGTGACGGGGAGTTTGGCCAGTGTTTTCATCGCGATGCCCTTTGGCAAGGTGGCGGGCAACGGGACGAGGACCGGCAACGCGGTCGCGCCTGCCAGAAGAGTTCGCCACCGGATCACCCCGCCCGGTTGTAGTGAGAATCTGTGACGAGGCAGGTCTCCTGGCTGACGGCGTTCAGGCATTGAGCCTGGCATTCACTGCGCCTTCCCGCCGGCTCTTTGCAGAGTCTGGCAGTGGCGTGGCAGCGAACATCGCCGTTCACAGTTGCGGGGGCAGCCGCGGCTTGAACCGCGTTCCCTTCTTAGCTTCGACAGTGTCGAAGAACCTCGAATGCGCAAGGCTACGCATCGCTTGGGAGCGGGTCAATGTCCAAGCGAGGTTCGTACCGACTGGAATGACGCCTTCGCGAGCAGGCTCGCTCCCACAGGTAGCGCTTTCCAATGTGGGAGCGAGCCTGCTCGCGAAGGTAGCGACTCGGTTTCAAGACGAACGCCCATGTCAATTTGACTCAAATCCCCCGCCCATGGTCTCCTGTGCGCCTTGTTACGGGTGCCCTTTACTGGGTGAAACGGGAAACCGGTGAATCATGTGCTTTACTCAAGCGCATGTCAGTCCGGTGCTGCCCCCGCAACGGTAAGCGAGCGAAGCGTCAGATCCACTGTGCCCAAGGCATGGGAAGGTGATGCTTGCAGGTCGGCTGAACGCCAACCCCTCGTGAGCCCGGAGACCGGCCCGCAACACACAGTGCGCGAAATCGCCACTGAACATAACAACCCGCGGTGGGCGGGCGCTGTTTGAACCTCTGCGTGCCCGGCTCGCAGGGGTTTTCATGCGCTCTACCTGTCCGCTGACACTTCAGAGGGAAGCGCCATGTCGATCATCAGCAGCACCGGCAGCAACACGGACAAAATCTCCAGCACTACCACCCTGAGCCAACGCCTGATCGCCGCCATTGGCGCGTCGATCCTCGGCGCCTGCCTGGTGTATTTCGCCGGTTTCTCGCACATCGAAGCGGTACACAACGCCGCTCACGATACCCGCCACAGCGCCGCGTTCCCGTGCCACTGAGACCTGCCGATATGATCAAGCGTATTGCGCAAACCGCAGGTTTCACCGGTCTGCTGGCCGCCCTGCTCCTCACTCTGCTGCAAAGTTTCTGGGTTTCGCCGCTGATTTTGCAGGCCGAGACTTACGAAAAATCCGAGCCGGCTGCCGTTGAAGTCCACGAACACGCCGCTGGCGCCATGGCTGCGCACACTCACGACGCCGAAGCCTGGGAGCCGGCAGATGGCTGGCAACGCGTGGTCTCGACCACTGGCGGCAATCTCGTGGTAGCGGTCGGTTTCGCCCTGATGCTCGCGGGTCTCTACACCCTGCGCGCGCCGACCAAAACCTCCCAGGGTTTGCTCTGGGGTCTGGCCGGTTACGCGACTTTCGTTCTGGCTCCGACGCTGGGTCTGCCGCCTGAATTGCCGGGCACTGCCGCAGCAGATCTGGCCTCGCGGCAGATATGGTGGATCGGCACTGCCGCGTCCACGGCTGTCGGCCTGGCGTTGATCGTGTTCAGTCGTCACTGGCTGATGAAGATCCTCGGTGTGGCGATTCTGGCAGTGCCGCATGTACTCGGCGCGCCACAACCGCAAGTGCATTCGATGCTGGCGCCGGAAGCGCTGGAAGCACAGTTCAAAATCGCCTCGCAGTTGACCAACGTCGCGTTCTGGCTGGCCTTGGGCCTGATCAGCGCGTGGTTGTTCCGCCGCAAAAATCCTGGTCAATACCACGCATGACCGATGCCAGCGCAGCGCCGACCTTTGTGGTCGGCCTGGGCTGCCAACGCGGCTGCCCCGTCAGCACGTTGCGCGCATTACTCGATCAGGCCTTGCAGGCCCATCGCATCGACCTTCAGGCGATCAAGGCCCTGGCCAGCATCGATCTGAAACGCGACGAACCCGGATTGCAGGAACTCGCCGCACAATTGGCGTTGCCGCTGTTGTATTTCAGCAGTGAAGAACTCGCCAGCTATCAGGCACGATTAAGCCATCATTCACAAATCGCCTACGAGCGAACCGGTTGCTACGGTGTCGCCGAAAGCGCCGCGCTGGCGCTGGCCGAACAGCTGATTCAGGCACCGGCAAAACTGCTGATTTCCCGGCAAAAGTACGCTCAGGCAACGCTGGCATTGGCCGGCGCCGCATAAAATCCCGATAATCTGCGCCATTGATCATGAGCATTCTTCATCTGAGTGCCCTGTGAAGCGTCACCCTGCCCTGTTTTTTAAGGATTCAACGATGACCGTCTACTTCATCGGCGCCGGCCCCGGCGACCCGGAATTGATCACCGTAAAAGGTCAGCGGCTGATCCGCAGTTGCCCGGTGATCATCTACGCAGGCTCGCTGGTGCCCGAGGCGGTGCTGGAAGGTCATCAGGCGGAAACGGTGGTCAACAGCGCTGAATTACATCTGGAACAGATCATTGATCTGATCAAGTTCGCCCATGCCAAAGGACAGGATGTGGCGCGGGTGCACTCGGGCGATCCGAGCCTGTACGGCGCAATCGGCGAGCAGATTCGCTATCTGCGCGAGCTGAACATACCTTTTGAAATCATCCCCGGCGTGACGGCTACTGCCGCGTGTGCAGCGTTGCTGGGCGCTGAACTGACCCTGCCGGACGTCTCGCAAAGCGTGATTCTGACCCGTTATGCCGACAAGACCGCGATGCCGGCTGGCGAGGAACTCGGCAGCCTCGCGCAGCATGGCGCGACCATGGCGATTCATTTGGGGGTCAATCATCTGGAGAAGATACTCGCCGAATTACTGCCGCATTACGGCGCGGATTGCCCGATTGCAGTGATTCATCGGGCGACGTGGCCGGATCAGGATTGGGTCACTGGGACGCTGGAGGATATTGCCGGGAAGGTTACCGCCAAGGGGTTTCGGCGTACGGCGCTGATACTGGTCGGGCGGGTGCTGGGCAGCGATCATTTCAGTGAGTCGTCGCTGTATCGTGCGGGGCATGCGCACCTATACAGGCCCTGAAAAGCAAAAGATCGCAGCCTTCGGCAGCTCCTACAAGGGAATGATTACACCTGTAGGAGCTGCCGAAGGCTGCGATCTTTTGATCTTGTAGACAATGCATTCATCACAGGAAAATGCATTGCCTGAATCGCAGCGAACGCCTTAGTAGTAAGCGTTTTCTTTCTGCGTGTGGTCGGTCACGTCGCGAACGCCCTTGAGCTCTGGAATACGCTCAAGCAAGGTGCGCTCGATGCCTTCCTTCAAGGTCACGTCGGCCTGACCGCAACCCTGGCAACCACCGCCGAACTGCAGAACGGCGATGCCGTCTTCAACCACATCGATCAGGCTGACCTGACCGCCGTGGCTGGCCAGCCCCGGGTTGATTTCTGTTTGCAGGTAGTAGTTGATGCGCTCGTTGACCGGGCTTTCGGCGTTGACCATCGGCACTTTGGCGTTTGGCGCCTTGATGGTCAGTTGACCACCCATGCGGTCGGTGGCGTAGTCGACGACGGCATCGTCAAGGAACGCTTCGCTGAACGAATCGATATAGGCGGTGAAGCTTTTCAGCCCCAGCGCGGTGTCTTCAGGTTTTTCTTCGCCCGGCTTGCAGTAGGCAATGCAGGTTTCGGCGTACTGGGTGCCAGGCTGGGTGATGAAGACGCGGATGCCGATGCCCGGGGTGTTCTGCTTGGAGAGCAGATCAGCCAGGTAATCGTGGGCGGCGTCGGTAATGGTAATAGCGGTCATGGAAACTCCTCGCAGGCTTGGGCGCAGTTTACGCCAATCATCGCGCCGGACAAAGTCCTAGTATTTTTGTCGGGAAAGGTTCTCGACACGCCTTTGCGCCGGTTCGCCATCAATCCGCGCTTTAAGCCACTGATAGCTGCGTTTTTCTACCCATTCGTAGCTCAACCATGAGCCGACACCGATGGCCAGCACGCACACGACGAACATCAGATAGGGATTGATCCCGTAGCGCCGCGCCACAAAACCACCCGCCGACAGCACCAGCACGTGCATCAGATACACCGAATAGGAGCAATCACCGAGCAATTTGAGCACCCGACTGCGCTGGAAATACCGCTCCAGCGCCATGCTCGCCATCACCAGCACCGCACTCGGCACGCCCCAGTTCAGCAGCCTCGGTGCCGGCGCCAGGTGATAGATCGCCAGCAACGCCGTGCCAATCCCCAACAATGGCAACCACAAGCCAGCGCCGATCCAGCCCTTGCGATAGAGCATGCCGATAGCGATACCCAGCAGGAACTCATAAACGATGTCCGAACGATAGAACTCGCTGATCCAGCCAAACCCGGTCCACGCCTGAGACACGGCAAACAGCAGCGCCGCGACCACCAGCAGACGCACCTGCAAGCGAAACAGCAACGCCCAGGCGAACAACAGGTAAAACAGGATTTCGTAGTTAAGCGTCCAGCCGACGTTCAGGGTCGGATAAAACCCGTATCCACCGGGGTTCTGCGTGGGGATGAACAGCAGCGACATCAGCAGATGACCCCAATCCAGCGTCTGATCCGGCAATACCGGGCGGGCGAATACCACCAACAGCGCCATCAACAGCGTGTACAGCCAGTAGGCCGGCACGATGCGGAACAGCCGATACAACAGAAATCGCCCTGGCGCTGGAGGATTCTCTTTGGTCGACAGGAAGATCACCAGACCACTGATGACGAAGAAGATATCGACGCCCACTGCGCCTTTATCGACAAACAACTGCCCAATCGGGCCGTGTGCTTCGAAATCGAAAAAGATCTGCATGAAGTGATGGCAGACCACGGTCCACGCGGCAAGCGCCCGCAGAGCCTGCACTGAAATCAACATATTCACCCCTCTTGAATCACTACCACTCCCCTGTAGGAGCTGCGGCACGCTGCGATCTTTTGATCTTGATTGTAAGAAAACAGATCAAAAGATCGCAGCGTGCCGCAGCTCCTACAGGGATCGTGGTGTTGCTAAAGGGTGTGACAGCAGTCAGGTATCAAAAGATCAAAGATTCTCGTAGCGGTTCATGTCCAGCACGCCCTCTTCCACCGGGTCGGTCTCGTGCAGGTATTGGCTCAGGTCGTGGAAGTAGAACCAGAATTGCGGATGGCTGCGACGGATGCCCCAACGTTCGACGATCCTCTCAAACTGCGCGGCATCCTTGGCGTTTTCCATGGCATCGACAAACTCCGCCACCTGATCGGCCGGGATGTTGAAGATGAAGTTCGGATAGCTGCTGAGCACACCCGGATAAATCGTCAGGGTGTCCAGCCCCGGCTGATAACGCAGCGACTCGCCCAACAGGAATGCCACGTTGCTGTGCGCACGGTTGCGCAGCAGGCTGTAGATTTCGCGTTTGCCGCTGCGGGTTTCGATGCGCAGCATGCTCGCTTCCGGCAGTTGATCGATGACCTTCAAACCTGCCGCCGGACGCGCTGTCAGCCGACTCAAGGCTTGTTCGGCGTCTTGCAGAGCCGGATCAATGTTGGCCCGCGAGCAGTAAGCGCTGTCACAGCGATTGATCGGGTCTGGTTTGGCATTCAGGTCGCCGTAACGCGCCAGCAACTGCTTGGCGAAATCCGACTTCGGGTCTTTCTCGTCAAGCTTCAGCGCGGTCGGCTTGTCGTCGTCGATCGCCTCGTAATCCAGCCACATCTTGAATTGGCCGCTGCTCTGATACCAATCGTCGAGGTAGTCATCACGGGAATCGGCGGGCATCAGGCGCAGGAAGTTCTGTTCGGCGCCATTGCGGATCAGGTCGAAATACAGGCGCGTTTGCGCTTGATGGGAGACGTTGCCGAACACATCGAAGTTGACCGCCAACTGGTAATACGTGCGTTCCAGCAATGGATAGTCGAACAGCCACATCGTCTGCGGCACCTGACCGATCAGGCCTTTAGTCACCGCCGCGCTGTCGAAGTGGCGAAAGATGCTCAACAGCGCGTTGTCGTTGCCGGCCCAAAGGGTCGACCAGCTCGGCGCCGGCTGATCGGCGTAACTGTCGCGACGCAAAGCCTCGTACTCGTTACGCTTGTTGCGGTAGTTGTGCCACAGGCTCAGCACGCTGCCGACGTCGTCGTTCTGCCCGGGCATCGCCAGCAAAGGCGTGGCCTGACCACGATAGTTGGGGTCGGTGATGTACAGATCGTGTTCGGGAGCCTGAAACAGTGCCCAGAAGTTGTCGCGGATCACGTCTGTGGCGATCTGGCCACGACACACCGGCCCACGAATGAAAGTGCGGACGAAGTATTCGGCGTTATCGAGCATGAACTGATAACGCGCCTGCGCCGGAATCGCCTCGAAGGTCGAAAACGGATTGGCGCGGCTCTGCGGCCCGTAACCCGGCAAGGCATTAACCTGCCAGTTGCCGCTGTAGAACAGGCTCTTGACCCGCGCCATCTTCGCCGCGCTAAGCGGATAGGTGATGTGGGTTTTATGGACGATCACCCCTTGCACCGGCCACAAGCGGTAATACACCTGCGTACCCGGGTCGTCATTCGGGCGGCGAGTGGCGATCAAGTCGATTGGCTGACCGGTCGGCGTACGCGAGCGCACCCACTGGAAGAAATGCCCCGGCTCGCCGTCCTTGAAATAGATGTGTGCGAGATACAAATGCTCGAACAACCAGCGCCCGACCAGACTCTCACGAGCGCCGGGAGTGTTGAGCAGGTTTTCCCACTGGACGATTTGCAACGCCTCTTGGGCGCTCGGCGCCAGGCCTTGCTCGTCAATCGGTGCGCCGGACGCCAGCCAGCGCTGTAGCGTCTGGTATTGCTGATTGGTCAGCCCGGTGACTGCCAGCGGCATGCCTTCCTTTCGATGGGCGCCGGCATAACCGTCGAACTCGGCGGGCATGGCGCACATATTCTGGCGATTCAGACCCAGCACGATGTCTTCCGGCAGCTTGGCGTTAGGCGTCAACGGGGTTTGGTGCCCCAGCTCCAGCATGCGCGCCATCAATGCGGCCTGACTGCCCTGAGCGTCGATTACTGAATAGAAGCCCTTCTGCTGCCAGGCACGTTTGCCGAAAGCATCGTAGAACAGCCGAGTGGTTGGCGCGGCTTGCGTGCGCTCGCCATCGTAGACCGGCATCTTGCTTGCACCCCGACCGACGCCTTCGCCGCTACCGAGGTTGAGCTGACAGGCGGAGTCGTAGCACGCATGGCAGGCAACGCATTTTTCGGTGAAGATCGGTTGAATGTCGCGGGTGTACGAGATGACGGGATCTTGCGCAGCGGCGCCCCAGCTCAGGAACAACAATACGATGCTGATGACGCGGTACGACATGACCTGATCCCGATGCTTGAAAAAACGCCGCGATTCTACCGTTATGACGCTCGTACCAACATGAGCGATATTCATGCAAAACCAGCACATGCTCCAATAGCGCGCAGGTTTGTTATGATTCCGGCCCTTCGTAATGGTCTTTTCGAGTAGTCCCAATGTCCGATCGCAGCGTTCGCCTTCAAGCTCTCAAGCAAGCTCTCAAAGAGCGCATCCTGATACTCGATGGCGGCATGGGCACGATGATCCAGAGCTACAAGCTCGAGGAGCAGGATTATCGTGGCAAACGCTTCGCCGACTGGCCGTCTGACGTCAAAGGCAACAACGACCTTCTGGTGTTGACCCGCCCTGACGTGATTGGTGGCATCGAGAAGGCTTATCTGGATGCCGGCGCCGACATTCTGGAAACAAACACCTTCAACGCCACGCAGATTTCCATGGCCGACTACGGCATGCAAAGTCTGGCCTACGAATTAAACGTAGAAGGCGCACGCCTGGCGCGCAAGGTCGCTGATGCCAAGACCCAGGAAAACCCGGCCAAGCCGCGTTTTGTCGCAGGCGTGCTCGGCCCGACCAGCCGTACCTGCTCGCTGTCGCCTGACGTCAACAATCCCGGCTACCGCAACGTCACCTTTGATGAGCTGGTGGAAAACTACACCGAAGCCACCAAAGGCCTGATCGAGGGCGGCGCCGACCTGATTCTGATCGAGACCATCTTCGACACCCTCAACGCCAAAGCCGCGATCTTTGCGGTTCAAGGCGTATTTGAAGAACTGGGCTTCGAGTTGCCGATCATGATTTCCGGCACCATTACCGATGCCTCCGGCCGTACCCTGTCCGGGCAAACCACCGAAGCGTTCTGGAACTCGGTGGCGCACGCCAAACCGATTTCGGTCGGTCTGAACTGCGCACTCGGCGCCAGTGAATTGCGCCCGTATCTGGAAGAACTGTCGAACAAGGCCAGCACCCACGTTTCCGCACACCCGAACGCCGGCCTGCCAAACGAATTCGGCGAGTACGACGAACTGCCGTCGGAAACCGCCAAGGTCATCGAAGAATTCGCCCAAAGCGGTTTCCTGAACATCGTCGGCGGCTGCTGCGGCACCACCCCGGGCCACATCGAAGCCATCGCCAATGCCGTGGCCGGTTACGCACCGCGACAGATTCCGGACATCCCGAAAGCCTGCCGCCTGTCGGGCCTTGAGCCATTCACCATCGACCGCAGCTCGCTGTTCGTCAACGTCGGTGAGCGGACCAACATTACCGGTTCCGCCAAGTTCGCCCGACTGATCCGCGAAGACAACTACACCGAAGCACTGGAAGTCGCCCTGCAACAGGTCGAGGCCGGTGCGCAGGTGATCGACATCAACATGGACGAAGGGATGCTCGATTCGAAGAAGGCCATGGTGACCTTCCTCAATCTGATCGCCGGCGAACCGGACATCTCCCGTGTACCGATCATGATCGACTCCTCGAAATGGGAAGTGATCGAAGCCGGCCTCAAGTGCATTCAGGGCAAGGGCATCGTCAACTCGATCAGCATGAAAGAAGGCGTCGAGCAGTTCATTCACCACGCCAAACTGTGCAAGCGTTACGGCGCTGCCGTGGTGGTGATGGCCTTCGACGAATCCGGCCAGGCCGACACCGAAGCGCGCAAGAAAGAGATCTGCAAACGCTCTTACGACATTCTGGTCAACGAAGTCGGCTTCCCGCCGGAAGACATCATCTTCGACCCGAACATCTTCGCCGTGGCCACCGGTATCGAAGAACACAACAACTACGCTGTGGACTTCATCAATGCCTGCGCCTACATCCGTGACGAACTGCCGTATGCGCTGACCTCCGGTGGCGTGTCCAACGTGTCGTTCTCGTTCCGTGGCAACAACCCGGTGCGTGAAGCGATCCACTCAGTGTTCCTGCTGTACGCGATCCGTGCTGGCCTGACCATGGGCATCGTCAACGCCGGTCAGCTGGAAATCTACGACCAGATCCCGCAAGAACTGCGCGACGCCGTTGAAGACGTGATCCTCAACCGCACCCCGGAAGGCACCGACGCCCTCCTCGCCATCGCCGACAAATACAAGGGCGACGGCAGCGTCAAGGAAGCCGAGACCGAAGAGTGGCGTAGCTGGGAGGTCAACAAGCGTCTGGAACATGCGCTGGTCAAAGGCATCACCACCCACATCGTTGAAGACACCGAAGAATCCCGTCAGTCGTTCGCCCGCCCGATCGAAGTGATCGAAGGCCCGCTGATGTCCGGCATGAACATCGTCGGCGACCTGTTCGGCGCCGGCAAAATGTTCCTGCCGCAGGTAGTGAAATCCGCCCGCGTGATGAAACAGGCCGTAGCCCACTTGATCCCGTTCATCGAACTGGAAAAAGGCGACAAACCGGAAGCCAAGGGCAAGATCCTCATGGCCACGGTGAAAGGCGACGTCCACGACATCGGCAAAAACATCGTCGGCGTGGTACTCGGCTGTAACGGCTACGACATCGTCGACCTCGGCGTGATGGTCCCGGCAGAGAAGATTCTGCAGGTCGCCAAGGAACAGAAGTGCGACATCATCGGTTTGTCCGGTCTGATTACCCCTTCGCTTGATGAGATGGTTCACGTAGCCCGCGAAATGCAGCGTCAGGACTTCCACCTGCCGTTGATGATCGGTGGTGCGACCACTTCCAAGGCGCACACGGCGGTGAAGATCGAGCCGAAGTACAGCAACGACGCAGTGATCTACGTCACCGACGCCTCCCGGGCCGTGGGCGTGGCGACGCAGTTGCTGTCCAAGGAACTGAAAGCCGGTTTCGTCGAGAAAACCCGCCTCGATTACATCGATGTCCGCGAGCGCACCGCCAACCGCAGCGCCCGTACCGAGCGCCTCAGCTATCCGGCCGCAATTGCCAAGAAGCCGCAGTTCGACTGGGCAAGTTACACCCCGGTCAAACCGACTTTCACCGGCTCGCGCGTGCTGGACAACATCGACCTCAACGTTCTGGCCGAGTACATCGACTGGACGCCGTTCTTCATTTCCTGGGACCTGGCCGGCAAATTCCCGCGCATCCTCGAAGACGAAGTGGTCGGTGAAGCCGCCACCTCGCTGTATAAGGATGCCCGTGAAATGCTGACCAAGCTGATCGACGAGAAGTTGATCAGTGCCCGCGCCGTATTCGGTTTCTGGCCAGCCAATCAGGTGCATGACGACGACATCGAGCTGTACGGTGAAGACGGCAAGCCAATGGCCAAGCTGCATCACCTGCGTCAGCAGATCATCAAGACCGACGGCAAACCGAACTTTTCGCTGGCTGACTTCGTTGCACCGAAGGACAGCGAAGTGACCGACTACGTCGGTGGTTTCATCACCACCGCCGGCATCGGCGCGGAAGAAGTCGCCAAGGCCTATCAGGACGCTGGCGACGACTACAACTCGATCATGGTCAAGGCGCTGGCCGACCGTCTGGCCGAAGCCTGCGCCGAATGGCTGCACCAGCAAGTGCGTAAAGAACACTGGGGTTACGCCAAGGACGAAGTGCTGGATAACGACGCGCTGATCAAAGAACAGTATTCCGGTATCCGCCCGGCACCGGGTTATCCGGCCTGCCCGGATCACACCGAGAAAGCCGCACTGTTCGCCCTGCTCGACCCGGAAGCCGAAGAAATGCGTGCCGGGCGCAGCGGCGTGTTCCTCACCGAGCACTACGCGATGTTCCCGGCAGCTGCCGTCAGCGGTTGGTACTTCGCTCACCCGCAGGCGCAATACTTCGCCGTAGGCAAGATCGACAAGGATCAAGTGCAGAGCTACACCTCGCGCAAAGGTCAGGATCTGAGCGTAACCGAACGCTGGCTGGCGCCTAACCTCGGTTACGACAACTGATAGTGATGTGCTCCTCTACGCCGGACTTACCGGCGTAGAGGAGCATTGTTTCACCCGTTCGCCGGATAGCCTGATGAACCTGGCTTCTGTGCCCGGTCGGCAACCGTTTCGATTTCCTTGATCGCTTGTCGTGACAGCTCGATGATCCGCGCGTTGCGCTCTGCCTCACGATCAAACAGCCGGCTCAGATAATCCGGGTCATCGGCGCTCACTCCCTCATCTTCAACATGCTCAAGCAATTGTGCCTCGTCGAGCTTCCTGAAATCCTCAGGCTGTTTTTCCTTGAGGTAGTCCATCCAGTAATCACGCTGGATCAGATCTTCCAGAAACTTGTCGGAGCGTTCGGCCTTGAGAACCTCAGCCCGAGCGTCCAGCAATTGTTGTGGGGATACGCCGGAAGCGAATGTCATGTTTTTCGGTTGCCCCGGCAATTCAAGCCCGTCATCCCATCCACCGGTCAAACCAATTCGATAGCCAAGGCGCATTTCCGCCTCATCGAAGTGCCTTTGCCTGGCCGCCGCTTTTGCCAGTTCATCGACCTTGTCCAGCCTGAACAGCCGACGAGAAAGCTTCAACAGCGCCTCACCTTTGGCTCCCGGAACGCCAACCGGTAAGTCGAGTAGCACGTTATGGGTGAACACTTTGCTCTCCAGACCGCTGAATGTGAGGATGCGCCCGTCGACACAAGTGCCATGGGTGGTGGAACCGCCGAAGATGACCTCTCTGAGTTCGCTATTGCTGGCGGCTGCGTCCATCACTGTCCAGACCCGCCGGGTAAGGTCGGCGCTGGCCACCCTGAACTCGCGGGAATCCTGTAACCGTTCGAGCAAATGAAAGAATGCGGCGCTGTCCGGCTCGGCCGCTAATTGATCCCAGAGCTTGTTCCTGTCCGCCAACTGCTCGGGCGCAAGGTTGGCCAGCCAAGGGGCTTTGTATTGCGCTTGAGACGGATCGATTGAAAGTATCTCGTCCGATTCGATGCTGTCGGTTGTTTCGCTGAGGCCGCCCGCAATATCGTCGGCCATTTCCTCAAGATCAGAATGCGAAAAGCCCAGCACAAGGTCGCGCTCGCCTGATGCCTGATACGTTCTCAACAGCTCCAGGGATTGCTCCGAAAGGTTGTAGTTATCTGTCAGGTCGGTCCCTTCCATCAGTTGCTCGTGACTACCGTCAAGGGCCTCCTCGGGAATCGTGGTGATGTCATTGCGACTCAGATTCAGCGCCCGCAAGTGAGTGGCATCCAGTGCACCCGCGGGCCATTCGATCAGATTGTTGTTGCGCAGGTCGAGGCTCTCCAGTCGCTCGAAGTAACTGACGTCGAATGATTCGAGATTGTTGTAGCTCAGGTCTAACCAGCTCAGGTGATCTACGCCAGCCAACTCGCTATACAAGAGTTCCGGATCGTAGAAACGGTTGCCTGAGAGTTCCAGTCGTTCGAGCGTCGCCATGTGCCTGACCGCTTCAGGTAACGCCTCCAGTTCATTGCCGTTGAGCACGAGCGTTCGTAACCGTGTGAAAGCGTTGAGAAAGCCGTTGGAGCCCTCTGCAGTCAACCTGACGCCCGTCAGATTCAGGCTGCCCACATGAGCGAAGTCGTCTCCCAGCGCAGGAATATCCCCCAATTGCAGACCGTTAAGATCCAGCATGACATCCGCCATGACGTTAGCGCCGGGTAACCTCGCTCGCCAGCAGGTAAGGACGCGCCACGCTGCCAAACTACGGTTCTGGGAGGAAATCGCCCAGTCGCCACCCCGTATTTCACGGGTGTACACCCAGCCGTTGAGCTGGCGCACCAGCCTTTCGAAACTCTGGTTCCAGCGGCTGATTCGCTCACTGATTTCGACGTTTGAGGTGCCGTTCGCGCGCATCTGCTCAATCGCCTGCAAGGCTTGCTCGTCAGTGAGCGCCGGCTGCATCCGTTGCAGGGTTCTGCGCAGTAACGCTTCACCCTCGCCGACAGGGGCGCCAGGCAAAGGTAGAAGGTGCCGCGCGATTGAAAAACCGTCCTCGGGCGGCGGAAAAGCAATGGGCACCGGTTCTCGCGCAAATGCCTCCAATGCACCTTCAGGCAGGCCGATTTCAACCTCGATCCGGTTCTGAGCTACTTGCAACGCCTCGGCCGTTGCCTGAGTCAAAGGGGCACCTGACAGGTTCGCATTGATCAGTGCATGGCTCTCAAGGACTGCTTGCGGCAGCGTGGTGATCTTGCTGTCACGCAAGTCCATCCAGGTCAGTCGCGGCAGATCCTCTGCACCCGTTGGCCAGGCTTGCAGATCGGTGTGATGCAAATTCAGCGCCTTCAGGCGACGCAGGCCACTGACGTTCAAATCGGTCAGCGGATTATCATGAATATCCAGAATTTCAAGGGCAGGCAGCGCTTCCAGACCATGCTGGAGGTTTTGTGCACCAGCCAACCGGTTATGAGAAAGATCCAGTCGGGAGAGCCTTGGCAGGCTTCCCGAATCAATCGGAAACTCCTGCAGGACGTTATCGCTCAGGTCCAGAATTTGCACTTGGCTGAAGCTCCTGAGAAAGACGCGCATTTGTGAGGCTCCAGCCAACTGGCCTTTCAAGAGCAACGTCTGCACATGATCAAATGCTCCGATCGGCAATGGCGGAAGTTCACTGAGCATCAAGCCCGACATATCCAGAGTGGAAGCGGTAATTGTCGACCCGTAACGGTTGAACAGCCCTTTGCGCCAATTGGTTCTGAGAGCGTGCGCTGCATTTGATCGCCCGATTATCTCGAGGAGTGTTTCCTGAGAGGTCACGACTTGCTGCAGCCATCTGTGGAGTTGGACGTCCAGTGAGGCGTACTGCTCGCTCAAGACATCAATCGCCGTGAATCGCTCCTGCGCGGACGGCCACAATTCAAAGAAACGATTGAATACGTTCTCGGGCGACTCATTCACGCCTTCGCCCAAACGCCTCAGCTCACCTTTGCAGTAATCCCTGACCATCTCCTCTCGATCAACAAGATGCTCGGGATGCGTCCTGACGTATTCGTAGGCAACGGTGAAATTTTCTCGGATGAATCTGGACCAATCCAGTGACAAGCCCGACCACAGCTTTTCATGTCCATTGAGCAGCCCGGCGGGCAAAGTACTGATCCCCGTATTCTTGAGGTTAAGACGCTCGAGTTCGGGCAACTCAAGCACACCGACAGGCCAGTCCAGCAATGAGTAGGCAATGATTTCCAGGCTGCGCAGGTTACGCAGCGCGGTGACGTCGAATGCGATTGGCTGGTAGCTCGACGAATACACACTCAGTGATTCGAGACGGGTCAATTGGCTTAATCGCACCGGCATATCAGCGGCAAAAGGAACTGCGCTGTACAGCGCCAACTCCCTGAGTTGCGGCATATTCTGCAAGGAGAGAGGCACATTGCTGAACGAGTCACCGGTTCCATTGATTCGCAGCGTTTTCACTTGAGTGAAATCGCCTAACAACGCGTCGGCATTGGCGTCGGTAACACAGTGCCCTCTGATGCTCAGGTCCCGAACGTGGGAAAAATCTGCCTGCAACGCCGGCCACGGTTCGTTGCACGCCAGATCGAGACGTCGGAACGCAGGACCTGTTTCCGCCAGGGGCGAGTTGCGCCAGGACTGCTTGATGCTGCGAGCTACGCTCGACTTGCCGCCGATCATCGACTGGATCGTCGGCTCCGCGGGAATACCCTCCCAGTGATCAAGAGTGGCCTCCAGCGTCTCCCACTCACGCATCCGCCGTTGCAACAATTCATAGATTTGCGCGTCACTCTTGCCTGATGCCAGATGTTCCAGGATGAACCTGCCAGCCTGTTGATCTGTTAGCGCCGGATAGACATCCTGCACTCGAGTCACAAGCAAGGGATTTACCCCCTGCCCACGACCGCTCGCGTAGTAACCCAGTCCATGTCCCTGCACTCGTGCCGGCGGCTTGAAAATGCTCTTGGTGCCGTGCCGCTTACCCGACATTCGCGCCAGCTCGACGCGATGTTGCATGACGTTGTCGATGACTGCTCGCCGCAGGCTGGCGCTCTGATAGACGTCGGAGAATCCCAGAGACCGACGGGTTTCATCTGGCAAGGCATGCATGACCGACGCGAAAAAGTTGTCACCCTGACGAGGGACACTGTTGAGTTCCTCGCCACGTTCGTTGAACGCCTGATAGGACGGGCCCTTCTTCACCAAATATTTGTGATGCACAGCGCTTTCGTTGCCGATGCTGTCCAGCAATGGCCCATCGACGCTGGCGTCACGCACTTCCAGATGCACATTATCTTGCCATCCCGGCAAACGCTCCAGTGTCCGCAGCGCCAGCCACGTGCCCTCGGACGCAGACAGATTCTCCATATGCAGGCTGGCAATCGCATGATCGAAGCGGCGTTGCTGTGCAAGCGTGCGTGACTCTTCCAGCAGCCTCAACGGAATGCGCTGACTGTTTTGCAGACGACCAAGCTCCTCGGGCCTGGCATTCAGCAGCACTCGTGTCGCCGCTGAACTGCCCAGTCCAGGCGTCGCTTGTTGCAGCCTTGCAATCCCCGGGTCTTTCAGTGACGGCTCTGCATAGAGCTTCTCGAACAACGAAGGCTGACGTGTCTTGAGGAAGTCGGCCATTTGCTTTCTGAATTCGATTGGCCTGGATGCGATGACACGAGCAGGCTCGGCGCCGAGTAACCATTGCGTTTCAGTTTCATCCAGCCCATCCAGAAAATGCTCGGCAAGGCGACCATTCAGCAAGTCGGCTCGCGTGATCTGGATCGGTGCCTTGACGCTATTGCCAGAAAATCGCGTCTCGGTGCCATACCTGGTGCTCACGCCAGACAGGCTCTGCCCTTCGAAGACCTCCAGCGACCGCCCGGCGGGCCAGCGCGGCATTTCCGTCAGCAATGGCAGAGTCAGTAAATATTGTTCATCAAGCGGTAAGCCTGTTTCGACCTGACCGATGATTCGCACCACACTCTGCTCGGCCTCGAACAGGCGCAGTGTGTCGGCCAATGCCAGTGGAGCAGGCAAATTGTCCAGATGCATCTGGCGCAGAGCGCTGTCATTGACATCGCTGATGCTGGCGATATTCAGCAGTTGCTCATCGGAAAACGCGTCGGTGGAATGCCCGATGCGGCGCAACAGGGTCAGGCGATCCCAAGTGTGCGGGCGCTCCAGGGAATGTCGCCAGGCGCCCAGTCGGTTGTGTTCAAGGATCGGCTGATAGGCGGAGGCATCGACTGGATGCTGCATGCGCCACTTCTTCAGGCTTTCGTCGAAAAACGTCTGGTAAACCTTGCCGTTCTGACGAATATAAGACTGCTCGTTCAGCCAATACAGGCCTTGCTTGTCGGGAATGGACGCGGGGGGCAATGTGACCGTACTTTCATAGGCCCCAAGATCAGGTTTCCACAGGCGGGTGCTGCCATCCGGCAACTGGACTGGCTGCAATGATTCGATCACGGGCTCGGGTTTCACGGCAGTGAGTTTGCCGAACGCTTTACCCACACCCCCCATCACCCCGATCATCGCCAGATTTTCTGCCACATCGACCAGATGGGCCTTCGCCGCCTGTCGATCCCCTTCACTCCACTCGATTGCCCCCTCAAACGACTCGTAAAGCAGTTGACCGGCCATCACCGTGATCATGATTTCGCCCAACACCGGTACGAACATCGACGCCATGTTCAGGGCGAGCATGCCGAATTCCAGCAGATGATTGAGTTTCTCCGCCCGCGCTTTTGCGTCGATATCAGCCGCAGGCACGGCATGGGCGCGTGCATCGGCGATAACCTTGGCCTGATTCTGTTTGTAGAGGTAATCCCACAGGTCGGTGTTGGCCGCCCAGATACCAGCCTCTCCTTCTCGCGTTATGCCGAACGGATCGAGATAAGGGTCCTGCACCGCTTCGCGCTGATCATGACGCTCCGGGGGCAATTCCTTGATACGGGCAATGGCGGAAATCGGTGGAACCATCTGTGCGACTTTGACCCAGATGGAACGCAACGGGTCAGATGGTGAATCTGCTGCTTTGGCGGTGAACTGACTGAAGTAATAAGGGCGGTCGGCATAGGCTACGAACTGGCTGAAAAAACGTTGATAAGACGTCGCGCCATCCAAGGAGGGGGTTGTATCCACAGCGGTGAATTTACGCTTGAACTCCGTACGCAACTGCGTCGAGGTGTAACGCTTGAGCGGATGCTCCGGGTCATGGGGGATATAGACGATGAAGTCGCTGGTATAGCGATAACGCTCACTGATACTGAACACCACGCAACCGGTCATCCTGCGTTTCATCAGACTGAGGTCGCGGAACCAGATCTGTCTGTGGCCCAGTTCAGGATGAATTTCACCTTCGACAATCTTCAGGATCATCCTGTAGTCGTCAGGCTCTATGTCTTTTTTTGCCAGAGCCACTTCGGCTGCGGCGAGTAAAGCGGCTTTCTGGCTGGTGACGAACTGCTCACGCAAAACACTCGTCGAGCGGAAAAATGCCTTTAGCCGCGTCTGATATTGCGCGCCTATATCAAGGCTTCGACAAAGCGTCAGAAACTGCCAGACGGTTATGCCGATGTCGGCGACCTCGAAGGTGTCGGGGATTGAAGTCTGCACGACAAACCCGGATCGGTGATGGAAGGCACCCTCCTCGCATTCTGACGCTTCGAAGTTATGCTGCGCAGCCTGGAGCAATGAGAGTTTCAGTACCTCGAACGAAGAAACCTCTACCTCCAGCACGCTGACTTCCAGCGGGTGCCTGAGACACACCAGGGTTTTATTGACATCGACATCGACGTTGAAGCGTTCCTTCAAGGCAGTTTTCAAGCGCTTTTCAGTAAATGCGTCGATGCTTTCAAGCGCGGACATTGTTTTGTCCAGTTGCGACTGGGCGAGAAAACCGGCGGTGGCAGTCGTTTTCAGTACGCTCAGTTGCTTCGCGCTCAGTCCGTCATACCAGTCTGGCAACTGCGTATTGGCGCTTTTGATCGCAGCACGACGTTCGGCGGTTGCATCGACCAGCCAGTCGGGCATCGCCTGTTCAAGGAACCTGGCGTGAAGGCTGTCGCTAGCGGCAGCCCCTGTTTTGACGTTAATCGCGACGGGCGACTTCGGGGGATCAATGGACATCCTGTCTCTCCTGAAAAGTAGGAGAACAGAACATCATTTCCAGACGGTCGATCTGCGGTACATAGTTATCGCATTCACCCTGAGTTGTTACTAATCGCGTCGCAGAAGACTCGACATGCGACAGCGTAAACTCGCGGATTGGCTATGCTTTCGGGACAGTCATTTCAGACGGGGGATTTATGGACGATCCAGTCGACAACAAGCCACCAACCTTCTGGCAGATGCTACACAGCGTCATGGCCGCAGCCTTTGGTGTGCAGAGCGGGAAAAACCGCGCAAGGGACTTCACTCATGGCAAGCCCAGCCATTTTCTGATTCTGGGCATTCTATTCACGGCGGTGTTCGCCTTGACACTATTTGCCATCGTCAAACTGGTGGTGCATTTCGCTGGCGTCTGAAACGTCTCAGCGCATCAGGGTTTGCAATGTGAACGGGTAGCGATACGACGCCGGCCGCCCTTTGGCTGTCAATTGACGAAAACTGATGCCGTAATCCGGTGACTCACCCATGGCCAGCATCTTTCGGGCGCGGGCCTTGTCGATCAATTGCAATGAAGGAATCTGCCGGTCGCGACCGCCGTACAGATCCAGATTCACCCCCTGATTATCGTCATGTACTTCCACCAGCGCCCAGCCGCCCAAGGTGAAGTGGCCGCCGAGCAAGGCACTCAGACGGCCGTCGACCAGCGCCCGCAACGCCGCAGGCGAGGTATTGACCGCACTGAACAACGCGTCTTTCCCGGGAGTTTTGCCGGTCTCATCCAAGGCGTGCATGGCGCCAAAGGCCATTTCATCATTAGCCGACCACACCAGCGATACTTTCGGATACCGCGCAAAAAGCAGCCGGGCCTGTTCATATGCGCGCTCTTGCGTCCAGCCGCTGTAGACCAACTGGCGCAAGCGCACTTGCGGATGTTCAGCCAATGCGCGTTGCATGCCGTGCTCGCGCAACTGCGCCGACGGGGTGATTTTCAAGCCGGAGAACGCCAACGCTTCGATCACCTCGCCCGGGGCCACTGGCGGATGCAAGCGAATCAGCTCTTTCATCATCAGATAGCCACCCTCCTCGTCATTGGGCACGAGGCTGCCGATATGTTCCTCACGCTCCCCCAACAGGCTCTGCTGATTGGCCGTGAGCGCGGCGTTGACGATAAACAGTTTCACGCCACTGCCCCGCGCCATACGCAGAATCTGTGGGGCAACATATTGCTCGTTGGCGAAGATCAGATAATCAGGGCGGTGCGGGCCTTGCAGCGCGAGTCGGGCCTGGGCCAGGGTCAACTCGGGATTACGCTGGGCGTAGAGAATCTTCAGATCGATTTGCAGATCCCGGGCTGCGGCCTGCATGAACTGCGAATAACTGACCCAGAAAGTTTCTTCGGTCGAACCCGGATTCAGAAACAGCACAGACTCTGCGCGCGCGGCAGAACCGAAAACCGCACTGAACAGTGCCAGGCTTATGTAGAGAAACTTGTGCATGAATCATCCGGGCCCCGGAAAAATGGCTGCGCATTATAGCCATCGATCCATCGACGATCTGCGCCTTTCCCGTTTTTTGTCCGACAATCGTCGGAACCGGGCCCGGACAGGGTCGTTTACTGGTGACTAACCCAGAATATCGCCGTGCCCACGACCAGAATGATCAAGAACAGAATGGCCCAGGCATCGACGCTACTATCGCTTTTCCTTGCTTTGGTTGGGTTGCTCATTGCATCGCCTCTTGTCGGTTTTATCGGTGATTGCAGAAAGACTCGACCACAGTTAAGACGATGATTGTCCGCACGACAAATGTGGGTTAGTTGACAGCCATTCTCGTTAGGCGATTTGGTTCTTTACATATACTCAAACATCACTTTTGCGCATAACTGCAAACGGGTATATTGCCCCCGGCTCCGTTAGGGAGTGCGCGACCGTGCGCGCAGAATTGCAGAGGCTCAATCGGACTCCAGCAAGCGAAAAACGCAGCGTTTTCCGAGTAGCCCCAAGCCTGAGAACAGGACTTATATGTACGTATACGACGAGTACGATCAGCGGATCATCGAGGACCGCGTCAAGCAGTTCCGTGATCAGACCCGACGCTATCTGGCAGGTGAGCTGAGCGAAGAAGAATTCCGCCCTCTGCGCCTGCAAAATGGCCTCTACATCCAGCGTTTTGCGCCGATGTTGCGAGTGGCGGTGCCTTACGGCCAGCTGACTTCGCGCCAGACGCGAATGATGGCAAAGATTGCCCGTGACTTCGACAAGGGCTATGCCCACATCAGTACCCGGCAAAACGTACAGTTCAACTGGCCGGCGGTCGAAGACATCCCGGACATCCTCGCTGAACTGGCGACCGTGCAGATGCACGCGATCCAGACCAGCGGCAACTGCCTGCGCAACGTCACCACTGACCAGTTTGCCGGCGTCGCTGCCGACGAAGTGATCGATCCGCGCCCATGGTGCGAGATCGTCCGTCAATGGACTACGTTCCACCCGGAATTCGCCTACCTGCCGCGCAAGTTCAAGATTGCCGTGAATGGTTCGACTTCCGACCGCGCCGCGATCGAAGTCCACGACATTGGTCTTGAGCCAGTGCACAACGCCGCTGGCGAACTGGGTTTCCGCGTGCTGGTGGGTGGCGGTCTGGGCCGTACTCCGGTGGTTGGCGCGTTCATCAACGAGTTCCTGCCATGGCAGGACCTGTTGAGCTATCTCGATGCCATTCTGCGGGTCTACAACCGCTATGGCCGTCGCGACAACAAATACAAGGCGCGGATCAAGATCCTCGTCAAGGCACTGACGCCTGAAGTGTTCGCCCAGAAAGTCGATGCGGAAATGGAGCACCTGCGCGGTGGCCAGACCACATTGACCGAAGCCGAACTGCATCGCGTCGCCAAGCACTTCGTCGACCCGGACTACCTGGCGCTGGATAACCAGACCGCCGAACTGGCCGCACTCGACAAAGAACATCCGGGCTTCGCTCGCTGGCGCAGTCGCAATACCCTGGCGCACAAGAAGCCGGGTTATGTCGCCGTGACCCTGTCTCTGAAACCGACCGGTGTTGCACCGGGCGACATCACCGACAAGCAACTGGATGGCGTTGCCGATCTGGCCGAGCGCTACAGCTTTGCTCAACTGCGCACATCGCACGAGCAGAACATCATTCTGGCCGACGTCGAGCAGCGCCAATTGTTCACCCTGTGGGGCGAGCTGCGCGAGCAAGGTTTCGCCACGCCGAACATCGGCTTGCTGACCGATATCATCTGCTGCCCGGGCGGTGATTTCTGCTCCCTGGCCAACGCCAAGTCGATCCCGATTGCCGAATCGATCCAGCGCCGTTTCGACGACCTGGACTACCTGTTCGATATCGGCGAACTGGACCTGAACATCTCCGGTTGCATGAACGCCTGCGGTCACCACCACGTCGGCCACATCGGCATCCTCGGGGTGGACAAGAAAGGTGAAGAGTTCTATCAGGTCTCCCTCGGTGGCAGCGCCAGTCGCGATGCGAGCCTGGGCAAGATCCTCGGCCCGTCCTTCGCACAGGACGCCATGCCTGACGTGATCTCGAAGCTGATCGACGTCTACGTTGAACAACGTACCGAAGACGAGCGCTTCATCGACACCTACCAGCGTATTGGCATCGACCTCTTCAAGGAACGCGTCTATGCAGCGAATCATTAAGAACAACGCGGTGGTCGACGAAACCTGGCACTTGCTGCCAAAGGACGCGACCCTCGACGGTATTTCCAACTGCGACGACCTGATCGTGCCGTTGGCCCTGTGGCGTGAGCATGCGCATGCACTCAAGGCTCGCGACGGCGGTCTTGGCGTGTGGCTGGACGCCGATGAAGAAGCCGAGGAAATCGGTGAAGACGTTGGCGAATTCCAGGTTATCGCCCTGAACTTCCCGGCCTTTACCGATGGCCGCAACTACTCGAACGCGCGCCTGCTGCGCGACCGTTACGGTTTCAAGGGTGAACTGCGCGCCATCGGCGATGTGTTGCGCGATCAGTTGTTCTACCTGCACCGTTGCGGTTTCGACGCATTTGCCCTGCGCGCCGATAAAGACCCGTACGAAGCCCTTGAAAGCCTCAAGGACTTCTCGGTGACCTATCAGGCCGCCACCGACGAGCCGCTGCCGCTGTTCCGTCGTCGATAAACCTTCGGGTTTATTCTGCATAAAAAAACGCCGGTCACTGACCGGCGTTTTTTATGGCTGACTGTTTTACCAGAAGCGTTGCTGGGTCAACCGGCTCCACCAACTCAGCAGCACGCGATCCACCGAGCCGCTGGCTGCCATGCCGATGCGCTCTTGCAGGCTTTTGCGCTCTGCGTAATGCAGGTGGTAGACCTCGGACTTCTTCGCCCGGTCAGCGAGGTATTCGTCGCTGGTCTTGAGTTCATCCACCAGTTGTTTGTCCAGCGCCGCGACGCCGAGCCAGACTTCACCGGTAGCCACGTCGTCGATGGCCAGTTGCGGGCGATATCGCGCAACGAAGTTCTTGAACAGTTGATGGGTGATATCCAGGTCTTCCTGGAACTTCTCCCGCCCCTTTTCGGTGTTTTCGCCAAACACGGTCAGGGTGCGTTTATATTCACCGGCGGTGAGCACTTCGAAATCGATGTCGTGTTTCTTCAGCAGGCGATTGACGTTGGGCAACTGCGCCACAACGCCGATGGAGCCGAGAATCGCGAACGGTGCGCTGATGATCTTCTCGCCGATGCAAGCCATCATGTAGCCGCCGCTGGCCGCAACCTTGTCGATGCACACGGTCAACGGCACGCCGGCTTCGCGGATGCGCGCCAGTTGCGAAGAAGCCAGGCCGTAGCTGTGAACCATGCCGCCGCCGCTTTCAAGACGCAGTACGACTTCATCTTTCGGCGTGGCCAGGGTCAGCAGCGCAGTGATTTCGTGACGCAGGCTCTCGGTGGCTGACGCCTTGATGTCACCGTCGAAATCCAGCACAAACACCCGGGATTTGGCCTCGGGTTTGTTCTTCTGCTTCTTCGCGCTTTTCTCGGATTTGGCCTCGCCTTTGCGCAATGCCTTCAATTGATCCTTGTCGAGCAAGGTTTGCTCCAGGCGTTCACGCAGCCCTTTGTAGAAATCATTGAGCTTGCTGACCTGCAACTGCCCGGCCGATTTGCGCCGGCCTTTGCTGCGCAACGCGGCAAAACTGGCCAGCACCACCAGAATGGCGACCACCAGGGTTACGGTCTTGGCCAGGAAGCTGGCGTATTCGACAAAAAACTCCACAGAGACTCCTTCAAACGATGCGCGGCTTCAAGACACGCGCGGGATGGCTCCAGCATACCCATGCACCCGCTCGGCGACCAGCCATGAAACCTCTGGCAACAAGCTTGCGACGGGTCATTCAAACAAGCGTATGTTTTTTCATTGACAGCACATGCTCATGCTCATAACCTCGCCAAACCTTCAACGTACCGGGATGACGCGGACGTGGGCAGCATCTATTTGATTCGACATGGCCAGGCCTCCTTTGGTGCAGACGACTATGACGTCCTCTCGCCGACCGGTGTGCGTCAGGCAGAAATACTCGGCAAACACCTGGCCGAGCTGGGGATCAGCTTTGATCGGTGCCTGGCTGGCGACTTGCGCCGCCAGCAGCACACAGCCAACAGCGCGCTGGAGCAATTCACCGCTGCCGGCCTTCCCGCACCCATTCTGGAAACCGACGCCGCGTTCAACGAGTTCGATGCCGAGGCAGTGATCCGCGCCCTGCTCCCGGCGATGTTGCCGGATGAACCGGAAGCCCTCGACATTCTGCGCAACGCTGCGCAAAACCGTGGCGAGTTTCAGCGTATCTTCGCGCTGATCATCGAACGCTGGCTGTCCGGCACCTACGACCCACCGGGCCTGGAAAGCTGGCTGGGGTTCGTCGAGCGGGTTCAGGGCGGTCTGCAACGCATTCTCGAACAGGCCGACGGCAACCAGAAAATTGCCGTGTTTACCTCCGGCGGCACGATCACCGCGCTGATCCACCTGATTACGCAAATGCCTGCTAGACAGGCGTTCGAACTGAACTGGCAAATCGTCAACACCTCGCTCAACCAGCTGAAATTCCGCGGTCGCGAGGTGTCTCTGGCTTCCTTCAACAGTCATGCTCACCTGCAACTGCTGAAGGCCCCGGAACTCATCACCTTTCGCTGAGTCCGGATTACTGTGACCCTGCTGCAATCAACCCAATAAGGATCGAACCATGACCTCCGTAGCTGATGCCGTACAAGCAATGAAAGCCAAGTTCAACCCAGCCGCTGCTGCCGGTCTGGATCTGGTCTTCGGTTTCCGCATCGACGAAGAAAAGAACTTCTCGCTGATCGTCAAGGACAGCACCTGCGAGCTGCAGGAAGGCGTGAATCCAGATGCCCAGGTCACTCTGGTGATGGACGGTGAAACTCTGGAAGGCATCGTCGACGGTTCGACCGACGGCATGCAAGCGTTCATGGGCGGCAAACTGCGCGCTGAAGGCGACATGATGCTGGCAATGAAACTGTCCGAACTGTTCCCGTCGTAAGACGTCAGTCGGCCATAAACAAATCCCGCCTTAATGGCGGGATTTGTCGTTTCAGGGTCACTGGATACTGGCGGAGTCCAGCTCTTTGAAGACCTGCCGATCGGCGACCTGAGTTTCACTGTCGGGGTAAATCAACGCGACAGAGCCCCCGGGGATGATTTCACCGGTTTGCGCATCACGGGCGAAAGTGATGACATACCGCTCACCCTGGTACTTCAGGTAAATGTTGTAATAATCTTGCGGCTGGTCCGGCGCTTCGAAAGCACTGTAGCGATAGCGGATGCGTGGAACCAGCATCGGCCATTCCTTGCGCAGAGAATCGCCATCTACTTTGGGTTCCGCATATTCCAGGGCAACAATTGCGCATGCTACCAACTCGTCATTGTCTGTTGATTTCAGCAGTAATGGCTGGATGCGCAACATGGTCACGGGGCTGGCTTTTCCATCGACAACATCACGACGGTACATGCCGTTGCGAAACCACTTTGAGGCGTCAAAGCGGTTTTCTTCCGGGCTCCAATCGCCGTAGTACATCATCACTTTCTCGCTCATTACATTTTCCTTTGTGTGCAGATACAAACCTATCGCACTAAAAACCAGCAGAAAAAATGCTATTGCACCCGCGCGTTTTCTAACACTGATCATCATGGCTGTGCCGGTTGCCCTTTCTTGAATTTCAGTTGTTGCTTGGGTGGCCCTAAAGGTGTATTACCCGAACGTACCTTGCCGACAGCACCGAAGTCGTCCAGTGGAAAACGCATTAATTTTTCATTATCCGAACGACTCTTGGCGTGCATCGATAATGTTTTATCCTCTCCGGTGGCCAAATCCTTTGGCCTGATCGGAGCCTTTTCATCAGGTAACTCGGCAGCGTTGTTCTTTTCTGATAATCGATGTGCTGCCAGCCGTCTCTGGTAACTCGCCTGTTTGACCTCAAAAGCTAAACTGGCTCGTTTGTCCGACGCTATACGTGCTTTCGCCCCCTCCAGCCGATCGCGGTCTGCATCGCTGCCATACGTTTGGTCGTAAAGACTGCGTCGCGGGTAAGCATGAATGGTTGCCCCGGTTGCCTCGGCAAGTTTCTGTGCAAGGCTGAGTTCGTAATGCTCCTGGCCTTCGCTGACCAGCGCCGTCTCGTCCACGCCTAATCCTGTTCGGCAGGCGTACGAAAAGATGTTGGCGCCCAGGGCAAAAGCGTCCGGCTGCAACTGACCGGCCTGAGCAGGCCCAAAGCGATAGCTGGCGTCCTTGCCTTCGATTTCGTATCCGAATTCGATGTTGAACACCACGCCGTGAGCAAAGATGTCGAGCTGTTTGATTTCGCGCTTCTCTTCCACTCGTTTGTTTATAAAGGCAACCAGTTCTGCAGCGGAATCAATCTCCAGGTATTCGGCGTTGTATGTGTTGACGACAAGCTTTCTGAGCGTTGCGCGCATCTTGGGATCGTACTCGGCAACGAAGAGTAGAAAAAAGGTCTTGTCCGCTGCGCCTTTTTTTATCGTTGAGTACGTCTTCAACTGCCCGACGCCCTGGTTGATAAAGCTCATTTTGTTGCCGTAATTTTCGCGAAAGTCAGTCCAGGCATTTATGTGATAAGAGCCTACCACCGTTACATAATCGTACTTCAGCGTACCCTTGACCTGCGTCGTCCCGTGCTGATCGCTCGTCTGAATCTGTTTTTTGTCCGGTGTAGCCACGCCGCACCTTCCTTAGTAATCGATGCCCAAAGCATCCAGATGAGCGGCTGCGTCCTTGCCCCATTGCACGACAATGGACGTTGGATCGGTGGTGAATACCCGGGCGGCGTTGCCGTGGTTGTCGGTGTGGCCGACGAGACGCTGGCCGTCGCCGGTTTCGATGCAATAGAGCATGTCGGGAATGGCTTCGCCGCTGGTCTCGTCAACCAGTTGAAAGCGCTCGCTGTGTTTGGGCACGGTGATGATCGGAGTGAACGGCGCCGAACCGACCTGAGTGCCGACGAAGACATCGCCGGACCCGGTGATGATCACGCCGCCGTGGGCCGTGGCACTGCCGAGGAAGGCGATGGGCTTGCCGTTGATCAGGATGTTGCTGATGCCCTCAGTGACGGAATCGCCACAGGCCGTGGTGTCGCCAACACGCAATACCGGCATGCCGTTGATGTTCACATTCGGTGAACCGCTGGTGCTGGGATTGGTGCCGTGGCCGGTCACCGGGCAGGCATTGAGATCGCTGAGTCGAGCGGCGGGTTTCGCCATTATCTACATCCTTGTATGGGCCAAGGCGCGGAATGTACCGGATCTAGACAACGGTTAAAAGTCCGGGCTCACGATTACTCTCAACCACAGGCGTCGCAAACGCGGCCGCCAGCAACTCCCGCGTATACGGATGCTGCGCCGAGCGAAACAGCTCGCCAGTCTCGCCTCGCTCCAGCACTTCACCGTCCTTCATCACGATCAGGTCATGGGCCAGCGCCCGCACCACCGCCAGGTCATGGCTGATGAACAGATAGGTCAAACCATGTTGCTCCTGCAATCGCCGCAACAGCGCAACGATCTGTTTCTGCACGGTGCGATCCAGCGCCGAAGTCGGTTCGTCCAGCAGGATCAGATCAGGCTTGAGCACCAGCGCCCGGGCAATCGCGATGCGTTGGCGCTGACCACCCGAGAACTCGTGGGGATAGCGGTGACGCGTCGAGGGATCGAGACCGACTTCATGCAGCACATCGATTACTGCCCTTTCGCGCTCAGCAACATTCAGATCGGTATGCACGCGCAATCCTTCAGCGATGATCTGCTCCACGCACAGGCGCGGGCTGAGGCTGCCGAACGGGTCCTGAAACACCACTTGCAGGCGCTTGCGCAACGGGCGTAGTTGCTTACCGCTCATTTGCTCCAGCGCTTCGCCCTGAAATCGAATCGAGCCTTGAGCATCAATAAGCCGCAGGATCGCCTGACCCAGCGTTGACTTGCCGGAACCCGACTCACCGACAATTCCCAGGGTCTTGCCGCGTTGCAGGTTCAAATCGATGCCATCGACAGCCTTGAGGCACGACTTCGGCTGCCACCAGCCTCCGCCCAATCGGAAATGAACCTTGAGATCGCGCACCTCAAGCAAGTCCTCCGCGACATCCCGGGACAACGCCTCACCGCCCGGTTCGGCATTCAGTAATTCGATGCTGTAAGGATGTTGCGGTGTTCTGAACAATTGCTCGCAAGGCGCCTGCTCGACAATTACGCCACCCCGCATTACGGCTACTCGCTGGGCAATATTGCGCACCAGATTGAGGTCATGACTGATGATCAGCAGCGCCATGCCCAACCGCTGTTGCAGCTCCTTGAGCAGCATCAGAATCTTGCGCTGCACCGTGACATCCAGCGCCGTGGTCGGCTCATCGGCGATCAGCAACTGCGGCTCGCAGGCCAGCGCCATGGCGATCATCACTCGCTGTCGCTGACCGCCCGAGAGCTGGTGCGGATAGGCCTTGAGCCGTTCGCCGGGTTTCTGGATGCCGACCAGTTCCAGCAACTCCAGAATACGTTTGCGCGCCGCTGCACCCGCAAGACCTTTGTGTAGCGCAAGACTCTCGCCCAGTTGTCGTTCGATGGTGTGCAACGGATTCAACGAACTCATAGGCTCCTGGAAAATCATCGCAATCCGATTCCCGCGCAATTGCCGCAAATAGCGTTCGTGTACGCCGAGCAACTCTTCGCCGGCATAACGAATACTGCCGTCAATCCGCGTTATCGCCGGATCGAGTAATTGCAGAATACTGTGCGCCGTCACCGATTTGCCGGAGCCGGACTCACCGACCAAGGCCAGGCACTCGCCCGGACGAATATCGAGGTCGATGCCGCGCACCACTTCCTGGCCATTGAATGCGACTCGCAAGTCGCGCAGTTCGATCAGATTCTCGCTCATATCAAGTCCTTGGGTCATACGCATCACGGCAGGCTTCGCCGATGAAAACCAGCAACGAGAGAATCAACGCCAAGGCAAAAAAAGCGGTCAGCCCCAGCCAGGGTGCTTGCAGATTGTTCTTGCCCTGTCCGATCAACTCGCCCAATGAGGCGCTGCCGGCCGGCATGCCAAAACCGAGAAAATCCAGCGCCGACAAGGTCGCAATCGCCCCGGTCAGAATGAACGGCAGATAGGTCAGGGTCGCACTCATGGCGTTGGGCAGGATGTGCCGACTGATCACCTGAGCATCACCCACGCCCAACGCCCGCGCCGCTTTCACATATTCCAGCCCCCGGCTGCGCAGGAACTCGGCGCGAACCACATCCACCAGACTCAGCCAGGAAAACAGCGCCATGATTCCCAGCAACCACCAGAAATCCGGTTCGACAAACCCCGACAGAATGATCAGCAGATACAGCACCGGCAGCCCCGACCAGACCTCGAGTACGCGCTGACCGAACAGATCGATCCAGCCACCGTAGTAACCCTGCAAGGCGCCAGCGGCGATGCCGATCAATGCACTAGCGGCGGTCAGCGCCAGCGCGAACAACAACGAGATCCGGGTGCCGAAAATCACCCGCGCCAATACATCTCGTGCCTGATCATCGGTGCCGAGCCAGTTGGCGCTGCTCGGTGGACTTGGCGCCGGTTCGGTCAGGTCGTAATTCACCGTATCGAAGCCGAACGGAATTGGCGCGAACCATATTCGTCCGCCCAGCCCCTCGATCAATTGCCGCACCTGAGCGCTGCGATAGTCCGGCTGAAACGGCAGTTCACCGCCAAAATCCTGCTCGGTATAACGCTTGAACGCCGGGAAATATGGTTCGCCCTTGAATGTCACCAGCAGCGGCTTGTCGTTGGCGATCAATTCGCCGCCGAGGCTCAACCCAAACAACCCGAGAAACAGCCACAACGACCACCAACCCCGGCGATGCGCCTTGAAACGTGCCCAGCGACGCTGAGCAATCGGAGAAAGCGTCAACATCAGGCAGCCCTCGCGGTGAAGTCGATACGCGGGTCGACCAGCGTGTAACAGAGGTCGCCGAGCAATTTTATCAAGAGGCCGAACAAGGTGAAGATGAACAGCGAACCGAACACCACCGGATAGTCACGCGACACCGCCGCCTCGTAGCTGAGCCGGCCGAGGCCATCCAGCGAGAAGATCACTTCGATCAGCAGCGAACCACCGAAGAACACCGTCACCAGCGCCTGAGGCAATCCTGCGACCACCAACAGCATCGCGTTGCGAAACACATGGCCGTACAACACTTGACGCTCACTCAAGCCCTTGGCTCGCGCCGTGACCACGTAGAGCCGCGAAATCTCGTTGAGAAAGCTGTTCTTGGTGAGGATCGTCAGCGTGGCGAAACCGCCGATCACCAATGCACTGACCGGCAGCACCAAGTGCCAGAAATAATCGGCAACCTTGCCCCACAAGGACAACTCGGCAAAGTTGTCCGAGACCAGACCGCGCACCGGAAACCAGTCCAGCGCAGTGCCGCCGGCAAACACGATGATCAGCAACAAGGCGAACAGAAAACCCGGCATCGCGTAACCGATAATGATTGCCGCGCTACTCCATACATCGAACGCCGAGCCGTTGTGCACAGCCTTGCGAATACCCAGCGGAATCGACACCAGATAGGTGATCAACGTCGCCCACAGACCCAGCGACAAAGTCACCGGCAGCTTCTGCCAGATCAGTTCGGTAACGCTGGCGCCGCGGAAGAAACTCTTGCCGAAGTCCAGTTGCGCGTAGCTTTTGAGCATCAACCACAGTCGTTCGCTGGCCGGTTTATCGAAGCCGTACTGACGTTCGATATCCGCCACCAGTTTGGGATCGAGGCCACGAGTGGCGCGGGATTCACCGCCGATGGTTTCGACATGTGCAGCGCCTACCGCAGCGCCAACGCCAATACCTTGCAAACGGGCAATCGCTTGCTCCACCGGCCCACCCGGCGCGGCCTGCACGATCACGAAATTCACCAGCAGAATCGCCAGCAGCGTCGGCACGATCAGCAAAAAACGCCTCAGGCTATAACCCCACATGGACGTATTCCTTTTGTTGTTGCTGCATCTGTGACTGGGTCAATGCGCTCGGACTGACCTCCCACCATGTGTCGAGGCCGGCGTCGTACAGCGGCGCAATTGCCGGGCGGCCAAAACGGTTCCACCACACCGAGGAAATACCTGGCGGGTAATAGTTTGGAATCCAGTAGTAACCCCACTGCAATACCCGATCCAGTGCATGGGCGTGGCGCAGCAGACTGTCGCGATCTGCGGCCTGCACCAGCCCTTCGAGCAGCACATCCACCGCGGGATCGCGCAACACCATGTAGTTGTTGGAGCCCGGATCATCGGCACCATCGGAACCAAAGTAATTGAACATCTCGCGCCCTGGCGCCTGGCTCACCGGGTAGCCGGCGACGATCATGTCGTAGTCACGATTGCGCACGCGGTTGGTGTATTGCGCAGTGTCGACCTGACGAATATCGAAGCCGATGCCGATCTGCGCCAGGTTGCGTTTGAATGGCAACAGCAGCCGCTCGAAACCTTTCTGCCCATTGAGAAAGGTAAAGTGCAGCGACTCACCGGCAGCGTTCACCAGTTGATCGCCCCGAGGTTTCCAGCCTGCGGCTTCCAGCAGTTTCAGCGCTTGTAACTGTTCAGCGCGGATGTTGCCGCTGCCGTCGGTTTTCGGTGCCTGGAACACCTGACTGAAGACTTCGTCGGGTATTTTTCCGCGCAATGGCTCGAGGATTTTCAGCTCTTCAGCGTCCGGCAACTCAGTCGCTGAGAGTGCACTGTGCGAGAAATAGCTGCGTTGGCGCAGGTACATGCTGCGCATCATCTGCCGGTTGCTCCATTCGAAATCCCAGAGCATGGCGATGGCCTGCCGTACCCGGCGATCCTGAAACAGCGGCTTTTGCAGATTGAACACGAAACCCTGCGCGCCTTGCGCCGCACCGGGTGCCAGATGTTCGCGGAGCAGCTTGCCCTGATCCAGCGCCGCGCCGGCATAACCGATGGTGTAACTGGTGGCGGAAAATTCGCGGTTGTAATCGAAGCCACCAGCCTTGAGCACTTGTCGCGAAACGTCAGTGTCGGCGAAGAACTCCACACTCAATTGATCGAAGTTGTACAAGCCGCGATTGATCGGTAGATCCTTGGCCCACCAATCCGTGACGCGCTTAAATTTCACGCTGCGCCCGGCATCCACTGCGCTGATCCGATACGGGCCACTGCCCGGTGGAATCTCGAAACCCGCGCCATCGGCGAAGTTGCGCGTACGCCACCAGTGTTCGGGTAGCACCGGCAGCGTCGCCAGATCCAGCGGCAAGGTGCGGCTGTCGTTGTTCCTGAACACGAAGCGCACCTGGGTTGGAGACTCGACCAGCACTTCGGCGACATCACGAAACTGCTGGCGGTATTTGAGGCTGCCTTGAGTGGTGAGCAGTTCGAAGGTATAGCGCACGTCTTCGGCGGTAATCGGCGTGCCATCGTCGAAGCGCGCGGCGGGATTCAAGTAAAAACGCAGCCAGCGACGATCTGTATCCAGCTCCATTTTTTGCGCCACCAGCCCATAGACGCTGTAGGGCTCATCCTTGCTGCGATAGGCCAGCGGGGCGTAGAGCCAGCCGTCGATATCGGCGACGCCGGTGCCTTTGTCGATGTAGGGAATCAGGTGATCGAACGGGCCGCTTTCCAGCGAGGAGCGGCGCAGGCTGCCACCCTTGGGCGCATTGGGGTTGGCATAGGCCAGGTGCTGGAAGTCCGGGGTGTATTTGGGAGCTTCGCCGTAGACGGTGAGCGCGGTTTGCGGGGCGGCGAATGTGGCTGTGCTGAGTAGCAGGCAGAAGCCCAGAATGTGGTGTCTGGCAAACATTTGGCAGATCCTTTTTACATGGTGCTGCTACTGGCCCCATCGCTGGCAAGCCAGCTCCCACAAGTTCTGTGGGAGCTGGCCTGCCAGCGATGTGGCCGAACAGTCAAAACACCTTCTGCCTACCTGTGATGTGCAACAGGCCAGCAATTTTTATAGGGCAGGCTTTAGACCAAAAAGTGACTATCCACCGCCCCGACTGATCATTTTCAAAACTTGTAAGTAACCCGCGAGAACAGCGTTCGCCCAAATGGATCGCCGTATTTCGGGTCGTAGCCGCTCTGGAACGTATAGGTCTGGTTGCTGAATGGCGGCTCACGGTCAAACAGGTTTTTCGCGCCCAGCGTCACGCTCAGCGTCTTGCGCCAGGTGTAAGTGCCGGACAAATCCCAGACGTTGTAGGAGCCGACGTAGTCGTGCGTCTCACGATCCGAATCGTGATAACCGCTGGTGTAGCGGTTGGTCAGCGCGGCGCCGAACGGGCCGTAGTTCCAGCTGCCGGTCAGGCTGTGACGCCAGCGAGCCACGGCGCCGGCCGAGGCAAAGTCGCCGCCACGAAAATCGCCGAGCTTGTCGATGTAGTCGCCCTTGAGCTGCTGCTGATAGTCATAACGAGTGACGTAAGTGCCTTGCAGGCCGATGCCGAAGTTGCCGTACGGCGTGCTGGGCAAGCGGTAATCGAAGCTGACGTCGACGCCATTGGTCTTGATCTTGCCGAGGTTGGCCAGACCGGTAATGACGTGATCAATGGAGCCGTCAGGCTTGCGAATCAGGCGATCCGGATACAGCTCCGGGTTCTCGAACACTGCCGATTCCGGGAACTCGGCGATCTGGTTGGCGATGTCGATCCACCAGAAATCCAGCCCGGTGGTCAGGCGCTCGAACGGCTGGTAAACGAAGCCGAGAGTGACGTTACGAGCGGTTTCCGGGCTCAGATCGGTGTTGCCGCCAGTGCTGCGATTGAACTGCTGCGCGCAATCACGGTTGGCGATCCCGCCGTTGCTCGGATTGCCTCCGGCGCACAGTCGCGGATCGTTGTAGTTGGCATTGGTGAATGTGGTGTAGTTCGGATTGTAGAGCTCATACAGCGACGGCGCGCGAAATCCTTCGCTGTAGGCGCCGCGTACTACCAGCTCCTTGAACGGCTGAAAGCGGAACGAGTATTTCGGGTTGGTGGTGCTGCCGAAGTCGCTGTACTTGTCGTGGCGAACGGCTGCGGACAGTTCCAGGCTGTCGAGCACCGGCACATTGACCTCGGCGTATTGGGCCGAGACGCTGCGATCCCCGGCAACACTGCCGTTTGGATCGACGCCGAGGCTTTGTACATCACCGGCAAACTGCGCGAAGTCCTGATGGAAATCCTCCTTGCGGTACTCGCCACCCAAGGCCAGCCCCGATGGGCCGGCACCGAACCAGTCGCCGATCTCGCGACTGATACGCCCGTCAATCGCTTTCACTCGCCCTACGGCTGTGGCGTAGTCGCCGTCCACCGCGTTGGCCGCCAACAGTGCCTGCCCGGCGGCAGTTTGCGCGCCGAAAGGGTTGATCACGCCGTTGGTGATCCCTGCGCTGATCGCATGATCGTTTACGTATCCGCTGTCGATGCTGTTGGTGACTTTGTTCTGGTTGTACGAAGCGCCGACGTTGTAATCCCAGCCGACCACACTGCCGTCGAAACTCAGTAGCAGACGCTGGCCAACGTTGTCATCTTCATGTTGACGGGCACCAACCGCTGTTTCGCGCCAGTTCACATCGACCGGCTGCGTCGGATCAAGGGCAAAGCCGTTTGGCCCCGGTGTAATGCCGTTACCCGGATAGAACGTGGTGCCGGGGTTGACCTGATTGCCCATCAAGGTGCCGGGGCCGATCTGCGTGCGGTTTTCATTGCGCGCCCAGAAGTATTCGAGGCTGACATTGTGATCGTCCGAAAGCTTGCCGGTGGCTTTGGCGAAGGCCGAGGTCTTTTCGGTCTCCGGCACCAGATCGAGGTAATTCCACAGGCTCTGCCGGCAGATACCGTTGCGCGCCAGCAGCCCCGGCGCGTTGCAACCGGAACCCGCCAGCGGGTTGGTGGCGTTGCTGCCCTGGCTCCAGTTGGCCGGTGACGCAGTGCCGGAGGTGTAATCGAGGCCGCGAGCGGGCTGATAGTTATAGGTGTAGCGGCGATCATCGGCCGCCAGTCGTTGCTGCTTGTCGTAGCTGACCACACCGAACACGTTGAAGCGGTCATCCTGCAAATCACCAAAACCCCAACTGCCGCTGAAGTTGTGGCTTTCTCCCCCGCCCGAATGTGTCGGCGTGTCGTAGTTGGTGCTGATCTGGCCTTCGGTGAGACTGGTTTTGGTGATGAAGTTGATCACCCCGCCGATGGCGTCGGTGCCGTACAGCGCGGAGGCGCCATCTCGCAGCACTTCGACGCGATCAATGGCGGCGAACGGGATGGTGTTCAAATCGACGCCAGAGCCATTGATGGCGTTGGTCGCGTTGTTGCTCAGACGTCGACCGTTCAGCAGTACCAACGTTTTGTTCGGGCCGATGCCACGCAAGTCGGCATACGACGCCCCGCCACTGCTCGAACCCACCGACCGCCCCGAACCGACCGAAGACTGGTTGGCGGAAATCCGGCTGACCAGTTCCTCGGTCGTTGTTACTCCCTGCTCGCGCAGTTCTTCAACCCGCAGGATGGTGACCGGCACCGCAGTCTCGGCATCGACCCGGCGAATCGCCGTACCGGTGACTTCCACCCTTTGCAGTTGAGTAGTGGGCTCGTCGGCAGCGACTGCCGGCAAGGTGTTGATTGCCATCAGCAAGGCCAGGCTCAACGGGGTTCTAACGGGTGAAAATCGAATCATGAACAGCCATCCCTGCGTTTTGGTTTATGCAGGGATGTGCGACGGCGAATAAGGATTTATAGAGGTCCGGTTAGACCGTTGGGTGATGAGGTTATGCACAATTGGCAAATGCGTTTCACGCTAGCACCATTTCCCTCAGCAGCCGGGTATCCAGTCCAAATCGTTCTTGGGAAACCATCCTGAACTGCCCCTCTGCCAGCTCGCAGCTCACCAACAAATTCCACGAATGCCGGGTCGCCGCAGAAGGGATCAGCACAAACGGATGTTCAGCCAGTAAAGCATCGGCAAATAGTCGTTGATTGGGTGACGGCTTTGCCGGGCTCAACCAGTAAGGATTCGGCACATCCTCTGGTTGCACTATTTTGACCTTCGCGTCGCTGATGACCTCAAAGCACGTCAAGACATAAGCCTCCTTGTCCAACTTGTCAAAACTGCTATTGGCTGCCACCTCCAGAATGGCCGAGGACGGATCGACTGACGCGTAAATGACTCGCCGGCCGGGGATGTTCCATCGACCACCATTCAGATTTGAACCAATCCCGCGGTCCCACGTACATCCGTAGATCTCGAGATCCAGCCGCCAGGCGTACCAATGCTCATCCCAAGGCAAGGGATTCATGTGTAAACCCCGTAGATGACCTGCCCCAGGTACTGCTCCACCATCTGGAAACCCAGAAAATGCCGGATCAATTCCAGCGGCACGCGACCGTTCATGTAAGGGGTGGGTTTCTGCAGCCACTCCTCTGCCCGCGATTGACGTCCGAAGGCCCGAGTGGCCATTTCAAGCACCAGCGCATGTTGGTAGGCAATGACGCTCTGCAGCGGGTCAAGCCGCACCGATTTGCCTTCCTTCAAAAGCCGCCGCACGGTTCTGACAGACTTGCCGGTTATACGTTTGACCATGTCGCCTTGCAGGTAAAGATCTGAAGTTGAAAGCATGCTGACTACGTCGTTCAACTCAAAACCTTCATCGGTGAGGTCAACGATCCGCATGGCGTCGTCTCCGATGTTCTGACCATGCACGAGCAAATCGACAGGTTTGCCCTCGGCCCTTTTCAGTCCCGTAAGCCGGGCTACTTTTGCATTAGGCACCGCGACATCCTCCATAGGGCATCTGGCACGATCGTCGCGCCAGTGATAGCGAGAGGGATAAACAGGCGTTTCGTATTCCAAGTGTGGTGTTCGCATGATCCATCCGTTTTCAGAGGCCTGAGCGTCCAAGCCGTGAGCGACTTCAATGTCATGCCAAATGCTATAGATCACGCGTCCGACGACCAACCTGAAAAAGTCGTCGGAAATATCCGCTGTTTTGCCAAAAGACTGCCCGTTTCCGTAGGACGCTTCGCACTCAACTGCCGAAGTGATAACTCACATCCAGCCACCACTGCCGCCCGTACGGGTCATAGTTGCCCGTCGGGTAATACGGCCAGCCCGCCGAGTCATCATGTTTGATCTGATTCAGCACGTTGTTCACAGTCAGACCGACGCTGGCACGGTCGTTGAGCTTGTAGCGTGCGCTGGCATTGAATACGGTCCATGGCGACAGTCGCCCATCCCCCGCACCGTTGGTGACCGAGCCATAACGAATGCCCATCAACGTCGCCGTGGCTTGCTGATAATCCCAGGTCAGGCTGGCGTTGACCTTGCTGCGCCAGTCGTAGTTGCTGCGCGAGGTTCGCAAGTCCTGCGTCGGTGCTTCCTCGGACTCCTTGTAGTAATGCGAAAGCACCAGGGTGTAACCCAACGCTGAACTGAACGCGCCATACTGCCCGGCGCCCCAGCGGATGTTGCTCTTGAAGTCGAGGCCGCTGACCCGCTCACTGGCCGCGTTGATCGCGTTGACCCGCACCCGCTGCAACTGATTCGGATCGACAGCGGCATTCGCCGCGTTGCGGTCGATGCGTGCCAGGGTCGATTGGCACGCTGCCGAATTGATGTCCTGAGCGCCGTTGCGGCAATCGTTTTCGTCCTGCAACAGCCGGTTTTCATCAACGGTGGTCAGCAGGTCGTCGATCTCGACTCGCCAGAAATCCGTGGAGAAATCGAAGTTGCGCGATGGCGACCAGACGAAGCCGTACGTCCACGATTTGCCGCGTTCGGACTCCAGATCAGGCGTGCCGCTCTGGGTGTAGTCGACCCGCCCACGATCACACGCGCCATCCACGCCTTTGCTGCAGCCGTAATAGTCGATCTGCGCCGGGTAATAGCCGTTGCTGTCGGACTGATAGATGTAGTTCAAGTCCGGCGCACGGAAACTGGTGCCGTAGCTGCCGCGTAGCAACAGGCTGGTCAGTGGACGCCATTCCAGGCCGAGGTTGTAGGTCTTTTGCTGCTCGGTGCGACCGCTGAATTTGTACTGATCCCAACGCCCCGCGGCGGTAGCCAGAACGGTGTCGGTCACCGGAATACTGAACTCGCCACCGGCCGCATAGCGCTTGCGCGAACCGCCGGAGCTTTGCGCCGGGCTTGTGCCGTAGAAGGTACCCTCATTAAGGCCATCGTCCGGATCGATGCGATATTCCTGCTTGCCCGCTTCCAGCACTCCGGCGAATCCGACCGGGCCGGCCGGCAAATCAAACAGGTCGCCGTTGACCGAGGCGTTGTAACTGGTCGAGACCGACTTGCTGGTCTGCGTCAGGTTGCTGCGAAACTGATCCCATTCCTGCGGCGTCAGCGTCCGGTCGAGGCGCGAAGCATCCGGAGCGAACACCGGGTAGCCGCCGCGAGTGCCTAACTGCTGACCGAGATAGAAATCCTGAATCGACGCCAACGGTGTGTAGCGTGTGGTTCTGACGCTGCGATATTCCGAGCGGTTGGCCGCCAGATCGTAGTTCCAGCCAGTGTCGGCGATCTTGTCCGAGAGACCGAGAGTGCCGGTCCACGAAGTGTCGCGCCATTTGCTGTTGTTGCTGGTGCGCCCACCGATTTCTTCTTCCCCGTAACGTCGATACCAGCGCTCCAGATTGCCGGTGTTCTGATTGATGAAATCCGGCGAGGTAAATGTCGGGCCACGGGTGTTGTTCTGAATGTGATCGAGGCCGTACATCAGATCAGCAAATACCTGGCCGCTGTCACTGAAATGCCAGGTGCCACGGCTGTAGCCGTCGTAGTTTTCTTTCTGCGTCTGGATCGTCCAGTAATCGTTGTACATCTGATCGGTGCGGCAACGGCCACCGCTGTTGAACAACTTGTTGTCGAACGTGCCCTGATACGCGCCGCAACCGGGACCGAGGTAACGGTTGTTGGTGAGGTCACGACGATAACCGACATCGGCCAATGGTCCACTTTGCATAAAGCCACGGTCATCGGCCCAGATCGGATCGCGGTTGGTCAGTTCGAGACCAAACAAACCATCGAAGTCGCCCCAACTGCCACCACCGCTGATCTGCAAACGCTGATTGTCACCGCCGCCGCGCTCGGTTGTGCCGCCCTTGAGGTTGACGTCGATGCCGTTGATTTGTTTCTTGAGGATGATGTTGACCACGCCGGCAATCGCATCCGAGCCGTAGATCGCCGAGGCGCCGCTGCTGAGGATTTCAATGCGCTCAATGACCGCTGACGGGATGTTCGCCAGGTTGGTGAAGTTGACCTTGCCGTCGTACGCCGACGGGTAATCGGCGACGCGCCGGCCGTTGATCAGCACCAGCGTGTGATTGGGGCCCAGGCCGCGCAAATTGATTGCGCTGGCGGCCGGCTGCCAGGTGTTGCCGTAGTCCTCGCCCTGGGTCATGCCGGTGTTTTGCGTCTGGGTCGCCAAGGCGTCGTAGACGTTCTTATAGCCGCGCGCTTCCATCTCTTCGTGGGTGATGACGTTGACCGGGGTCGCGCCATCGCTCTGGGCACGGGCGATGCGCGAGCCGGTGACCGTGACTTTTTCCATGCGGTAATCGGCACTGCTGGTAGGCGCGGTAACCGCAGTGACTTTGGCCGGGGCCTCGCCTTCGCGGACGCTCAAACCCTGGCTGCTTTGATCAACCTGCAAGCCACTGCCGAGCAATGCTTTCTCCACCGCTTGCCGTCCACCCAACGCACCGCGCACAGCGCTACTGCGCTTGCCTTGCACCAGATTCTGGCTGAAGGAAATCGGCACACCGGTCTGCCGCGAGATGTCGAGCAACACTTCATCAAGCGGGCCGCTGGCGATATCGAAAGTGAACACTTGGGCGGCAGGCTCTGCGGCGAAAACCGTCAATGGCGCCAGGCCCATGGCCAACGCAGCGGCGAGGGTCAATCGAGGTAATTGTTGTTTGAATGAAAACATCGAGGGGCTTCCCTGTTGAAGGCATCTGCAGGGAATGAGCAGCGGGCCGAGGCTTTTTATAGGGCGCCGATTAGGCCGAGAAGTTATGGGGTTATAACCGGCGCCAAAATCAAAAGATCGCTGCCTCGTTGCACTCGTGAGCTCCTACAGGTGTCAGCGCAGTTTCTGAAGTTTATGAGCGCGGCTCGATGCTCACCCAGTACGGGTTATGCCAGGTCACGCGGATCGGCAGCGAGCGCTCCAGCAACTGCAACGTGCGGTCGCTGTCATCCAGTGGATAGAGACCGCTCAAGCGCAAACCCGCAACCTCCGGGCTCAGATGCAGAATGCCACGCCGATAACGACGCAAGCCGTCGATGACCTCGCTCAGCGGGCGGTCGCGCACTTCCAGGCGACCTTGCACCCAGGCGCTTTCGTGACCGTTGCTGCGTTCCAGCGCGAGAATATTCTGAGCGTCGAACAACAGACTCTCGCCCGCCTCCACCACTTGCCGGGCACCGCCGCGAGTCACCACTTCGACCTGCGAATGGAGCATCACCAAACGCGTGGCGTCGTCTTCCTGCTGCACCAGAAATTTAGTCCCCAAGGCGCGCATCCGACCGTGTTCGGTCTCGACCACAAACGGACGCGCAGAGTCCTTGGCCACATCCACCAACAACTCGCCGGCGCGCAATGTCATCAACCGTTGCACGGCATCGAACCGGGCGATCACCCGACTACGCGCATTCAGAGTCAAGGCGCTGCCGTCCTCCAGCGTGAAGTCACGGCGCTCACCGGTACCGGTCGCCAACTCCCCGGCTTCGGGCAGCCAGCCATAACGCCGGCCAAGCAGCCCGGCCAACAGTGCAATCCCGAGCACACTCAAACTACCGCTGATAAATCGACGACGGCTCGAAGGCGCATTGAGACTGTGCAGCAGACTGTCACGTGGCACGCCACGCAGAGTCGGATTGCGCAGCAGATTCAGACCGCCGCCCATTTGCTCGATGATCTGCTGATGGCGCGGATCGGCAGCACGCCAGGCCTCGAACGCGGCATGCTCGCCTGCATTGACCTCTCCCGACTGCAAAAGCGCCATCCATTGCGCGGCTTCATCAATCACCGTTTCGTCAGGCCTCATGCCTGCATCGCCTGATAGCAACGCTTGAACGCCTCGACCATGTATTGCTGCACGCGACTGGTCGATACACCGAGGCGTTCGCCGATCTGGCTATAGGTCAGGCCATCGAGTTGATGGTAAAGAAACGCCGCTTTGGCCTTGGCTGATAAACCGTTGAGTAACCGATCAACCGCAAGCAGCGCTTCGATCACCAGCGCCCGCTCTTCCGGCGACGGATGCACCGGCTCCGGTGCCAGCGCCAGACTCTCCAGATACGCGCGCTCCAGATCCTGGCGGCGCCAGCCTTCATAGACCAGCCGCCGCGCAATGGTGGTCAGTAACGCACGCGGTTCGCGGATTGCCGACGGGTCCGGCAATGCCAGCACCCGCAAAAAAGTTTCCGAGGCAATGTCCTGCGCACTGTGTGGGCAGCCGAGCGTGCGGCTGACGGCCGCGCACAGCCAGCGATAGTCCTTTTGGAACATCTGCCCAATGATCTGGTAATGCGGGTTATCAACTCCACCCATGTCTTGCTCCCTGAAACGGGGGTCTACCCGCTGCGAAAACCGTCGTTCTACCGGGATCGTCCGGCACTGATCAGGGGGCGACTTTGCTATAGCACTGGATACATTTGAAGGAATAAAAAATCAGCACAACAAAACTTTTAGCCATAAGACATTCCGTCGCCGCGTAAACACTGGTTAACAGAATGTTGACCTCTATCAGTTATGCCGATCCCGCCTCTGTCTAATCTTCCCGCTCCATCGAAAGCCAAGGACGGCTCACCGAGAGCCCGCGGCTGATCCCCTTCAAGGAAGAACTCACATGCGATCACTCAACATCATTCTGCTGGCTTCGGCGTTCAACGGCCTGACCCAACGTGCCTGGCTGGAACTGCGCCAGGCCGGGCATTCGCCCAGCGTTGTGTTGTTTACCGACGAAAACGCCGTGTGCGAGCAGATCGAAAACAGCGGCGCCGATCTGGTGATCTGCCCGTTTCTCAAGGATCGGGTGCCGCAAGCGCTATGGAGTAATCCGGTGCGCCCGGTGGTGATCATTCATCCCGGCATCGTCGGTGATCGCGGCGCCAGTGCGCTGGACTGGGCGATCAGCAATGAGCTGGCGAGTTGGGGCGTCACCGCCCTGCAAGCCGTGGAAGAAATGGACGCCGGGCCGGTCTGGGCCACTTGCGAATTCAATCTGCCGGCGGGGCTGCGCAAATCCGAGCTGTACAACGGGCGGGTCAGTGACGCGGCGATTCGCTGCATTCGCGAAGTGGTCGAAAAATTCATTGATGGTTTTCAACCGGTGGCACTGGACTACACCGATCCCAAGGTACGCGGGCGTCTGCAACCGAACATGAAGCAGGATGATCGCACTTTCAGTTGGCATGACTGTTCGCGGTTCATCAAACGCTGCATCGATGCGGCGGACGGTCAGCCGGGTGTGCTGGCCAGTCTGGAAGGTAACCAGTATTACGTTTATGACGCGCACCTTGATGTGCGTACCGGCACGCCCGGGGAAATTCTCGCGGTGCATGACGATGCGGTGCTGGTCGCAACCGGCGATCACAGCCTGTGGATCGGCTCGCTGCGACGCAAACCACAACCCGGCGAGGAAACCTTCAAGCAACCGGCGCGACATGTGCTCGCCGGGCTGCTTGCGGGCGTGCCGACGCTGCACTGGACGATTGCCAGCCAGCCGTTCAGCGGTGAGGCGTATCAGCCGATTCGTTATCGCGAATCCGGGAATGTCGGCGAGTTGACCGTCGAGTTCTACAACGGCGCGATGAGCACTGAGCAGTGTCAGCGAATGGTTGAGGCATTGCGCTGGGCCAAATCCCGCGACACTCAGGTGCTGTTGATCAAGGGTGGGCGCGGCAGTTTTTCCAACGGCGTGCATCTGAATGTGATTCAGGCCGCACCGGACCCGGGCGCCGAGGCCTGGGCGAATATTCAGGCGATTGACGATGTCTGCGAAGAGTTGCTCAGTGCGCGGCAACTGGTGGTCAGCGGTGTGACCGGCAATGCCGGAGCCGGCGGTGTGATGCTGGCGTTGGCCGCCGATATCGTGTTTGCCCGGGCCGATATCGTGCTCAATCCGCATTATAAAAGCATGGGTCTGTATGGCTCGGAATACTGGACCTACAGCCTGCCGCGCGCGGTCGGCCCGGCAATGGCCGAGCAATTGACACAGGAGTGTCTGCCGGTGAGTGCCAGTCAGGCGCTGCAATTGGGCATGGTTCAGGAAATCGGCCCGCGTTGCCCGGATGAATTTGCCTTGTGGCTGCTGCAACGGGCCAACGGTGCGCTGACTGATCCGACTTATGCGGCGGTGCGTGAACGCAAGCTGCGCCTTGATCATCAGTTAATGCAGGAATGCCGCGAGAGCGAGTTGCAAGAGATGCAGGAAGACATGCTCTACAACCGCAACCAGTTTGCCGAGAAATGCCGCCATTTCGTCTACAAACGCAAAGTCTGCGGGACACCGCAGCGGCTGGTGGCGGATTGGGCGCGGGTGCGTGAGGCAGAGTTGGCCGGGTAATCTTCGCCGACCATTCGGGCCTCTTCGCTGGCAAGCCAGCTCCCACAGGTTCTGCGGGTGTCCTGAAAATCCGGGTACACCCTCAATCCCTGTGGGAGCTGGCCTGCCAGCGATGGGGCCAGCACTTTCGACATCGTTGTCGACTGACATTGCGCTATCGCGAGCAGGCTCACTCCCACAGGTTCTGCGGGTGTCCTGAAAATCCGGGTACACCCTCAATCCCTGTGGGAGCTGGCCTGCCAGCGATGGGGTCGGTACTTTCAACATCGTGTCGACTGACATTGCGCAATCGCGAGCAGGCTCACTCCTACAGGTTCTGCGGGTGTCCTGAAAATCCGGGTACACCCTCAATCCCTGTGGGAGCTGGCCTGCCAGCGATGGGGTCGGTACTTTCGACATCGTTGTCG